>JBKPJP010000273.1:0-6299 GCA_046730735.1 Acidobacteriota bacterium
CCGCATCTTTCTCGGTGAGACGCGTGTCAGCCAAACTCGCTGCTTCCCTGCGCGTCTCGTAATCCGGCATCGGCACCTCGACAACCGCAACCTTCGGATTCGAGATCAACTTCGGAGCGAGTTCGGTCAGGTTTTCCGAAATGAGCAATACGACGTTGTCGCCACGTTCGATCTCCGGCAGCGAAGACCAGCGATGCAGCGTGACGATCGCCGCGCGATCGGCTTCACCCTGGAAGTTTGGATCACCCGCCGGTGCGATTGCTTCCGCGTACTCCATGATTACTGCGGTCTTCATCGCACCGATCAGCAAACGTTCAAGCGCGGCGAACACACGAGCCTTGTCGGTGGACAGCAGGAGATCTTCGAGACCAGTCACGCCGTCGGCGCGTTTCGTGAAACGCACGCCAGTGGCGACGTTGTAGACGGCGATCGTGTCTTTAGAATCCTTGAGCAAAACGTCAGTCAGAAATTCCGTGAGCGCCATCATCCTGCGATTGCACAGCACCACGTCATACACGTTGCCGTGCAGCACAAACATCGACGCTTCGCCACGGAGGTAACGACGCCGCAGATCCTCGGCCCACGCAGGAAGCAATCGCGCCTCGCTCATATATTGAGATCCTTTAAGCCCAGTGGATTTAACAGCCGCTCGGTGTCCGCAGCCGTCTGTTTGATCGACTCGACGCCGTCAAGCAATTCGTCAAGCTGGCCCGTCAACTCCTGCGGCGACTGCATCGTGACGATCTGATCCGCAATCAACTGAAAAGAGTTTTCGATCAGATCGAGCTGACCGCGCGCCATCGTCAGGTAATGGTGAATCTCCTTCATCTTGTCAAAACGTTTGTTGATGATGGCGAGGTTCTTGCGCGCGATCTCAGTTTCAGAGTCGCGACTATCGTTTTTATTGCAGATGGCTTCCCAGCGTCGTCGATCTTTCTCGAGTTCACTCAGATCGATCGAATCGAGATACGCTTCATAACGACTGCACGTGTTTGCCATTTCGATGAATGATTCCACCAGTCGATCCGTCTTGGTCAGTTCGGTGCGCAGCAGTTCACCTGTGAAGGAAGGGTTTTGGGCTGCGAGTGCGTTGATCTCCTGCTGGCGCGATAACAATTCGATCACGCGCTCGCGATCCGATTCCTCGAGGTACTTCAGACGTTCCGCGCGCGCAGCCTGTACCTCAGCTTGCTCCTGTTGATCGAACGCCGGATCCCAGAGCCATTCCTGAAGCTTCTTTGATCCGGGGGCGTTAACGACCCAGAGGATCTCGAGTCCGACAGTGACAATCGCGAGTAACGGATTGAGTGTCAATGCCGAAGCGGCGAGGCCACCGGCAAGGAGTGAAAGATTGTAGGGATTGGCAAAAGCGGCCTTGAGATACGAGCGCTTCTCGTGAAGTTTTTGCCTGATAAATGCCTGGCTCGCAGCCAGCGTATCATCGCGCAGCGGCGTTACATTAACCGGCACACCGTCTTTGCGCAGCGCGGTTTTCGGCTGATTTGGCAGGCCCCGCTTTTCGCTTGTTCCCATACACGAATTATAGCCTCAGCGTCCCTCTGCGTATCTCTGCGTCCTCTGCGTTAAAGAGTGTTCTAACGCAGAGCGCCGCAGAGACACGCAGAAGCCGCAGAGGGAACTCCTGATTACGACACGGCTTTGCTGGTCGGTGCGTAGATCAGGTCTAACAACTGTTTCTCAACCGCACGAAACTCCGGCGCCGATTTTAACCCAATGCCGCGCACCGGAAACGCCGGAACATCGACCTGATGAAGAATACGCGCCGGACGTTGCGACAACACGTAGATCGTATCCGCCAGATAAACCGCCTCGGAAACATCGTGCGTCACAAAGAGAATCGTGTTGTTCTCCGCGCGCGAGACTTCGAGTAACAGACTCTGCATTCCCCAACGCGTCTGCGGGTCCAGCGCGCCGAACGGTTCATCCATCAACACCACGCGCGGATTATTCACAAGCGTCCGCGCAATCGCCACGCGCTGCTTCATGCCGCCGGAAAGATCCTTGGGATAACGACCGGCAAACTCAGCGAGTCCGACTTGCTGCAAAATCTGATCTGAGACACGTCGGCGTTCAGACTTCTTCATGCCCTGGAGTTTCAGACCGTATTCGACGTTCTCACGCACCGTCAGCCAGCCGAAAGAAGTGTAGGCCTGAAAGACCATGCCGCGATCGCGACCCACATCCGTCACCAGTTTTCCATCAACTAAAATCTCGCCCTGAGTCGGCGGCAAGAGGCCCGCGACGGCTTTCAAGATCGTCGACTTGCCGCAACCGGATGGTCCAAGAAAGACGATAATCTCGCCTGCCTCGGGTTTGTCGTAAACGTCAAACGAAACATCACGCACAGCTTCCGTCCGATTACCCGCGCGATCGATATACGTCACGCTCAAGTCAGACACGCGCAACTTCGGTGGGGCGCCACTTTGATCGGGATGATACGTGACGTGTTGTACCTTCGGTACGCCGACGTCGACGGCTATCGTGCCGGGCTCGCCGGATTGTGCAAGTGGTTGTGGGATCTCTTGTTCGGCCATTGGTTCAGCTCGCCTCGCGCCAACGGAACAACAGGCTGGAAATCAAACGAATGAGAAAATCAGTCAGCAGACCGATGCCGCCGATGACCAGCAGGCCCGCAAACGACCACGAAGCTTTTTGATGCGTGCGTGCAAGTTCAACCATGTAGCCGAGACCGTGTTCGGGGTTAACTGCTTCAGCGAGAATCACGTAGGTCCAGGCAATCGCGTTCATCACTCGAAAGCTGTCGAAAATTTCCGGCAGCGCCGCGGGCACGAGCACGGTCCTGATCACCTGAAACCTCGACGCGCCGAGTGTCAAAGCAGTTTGGACCAACTCTTCCGGCACGAGACGAATCGACGAAACAACTACGGGCAACAGGTAAACAAAGACACCGAGAAACAGAAACGCGATCTTCTGCTTTTCGTAAATGCCGAACCAGAGAATCAGGAGGGGTATGAACGCTGATATCGGCATGTAACGCAAGGGCGCCATGATCGGTTCAAAAAAACGATTGATCGGATCGAAAGCGCCCATCAACACACCCAGCGGCAGCGCAATCACCGAAGCGAGCAGAAACGCGATTGCGATGCGACGCGTTGATACGAGGATCGCGGTGCCGAGGTCATACTGGATGAAGAGTTGCAAAGTGCCACGCAAAACTTCCGTCGGCTTCGGAAGAAAATCCGGATCGACCCACCCGGAATAACTGCCGATACACCACGCGCCGAGAACCAACGCCGGTGCGACGAACCCGAGCAGGAACGCCGTCCGTTTCGGGAGCGGCGAGCGGATCGAGAATAGATTGCTTTTGGAGCGTGCCATCGTGTGTAAATTTAAACCGCGGATTCACGCAAATGAACACGGATTGATCCGCGTTTTTTCGCGTTCATCCGCGGCTTTATTTATTGAGTCGCAAGAATGACCTTGATATCCGTGCGACGGTTTTGCTGGCGTCCGGCTTCAGTGGTGTTCTCCGCGATGGGATTACTCGAGCCGCGCCCGATTGTCTGGAACCGCGTCGGCGGAATGTTTGGAAAGTTTTTGACGATGTAGTTCTTCACGGACAGCGCACGCTTCTCCGAGAGCGGCAGATTAACAGCCTGCGAACCGGTGGCGTCGGTGTTTCCTTCAATACGCAGCACCGTGCTGCCGAAAGACGTCATCGTCTCACCGAGTTTGTCGAGCAGGAGATATGAGCCTGGCATGATCTCATCAGAGCCGGGGGTGAACTGAATCTGGATCTGTTGGTGAAGAATGGGAACGTCTTTCTCTGACGGAGCTTTCGCGACCACCGGAGCCTCTTCAACTTTCTGCCCCGGATAATACGAAGCGACTGCTTGCAGGAAGCGCGTGTCGGCCCAGCCCTTTGCGTCCACGGATTTGGTCACCAAACCCTTCTTGCGCCAGATTACAAACGCGGTGTCGAAGAGAGTCTCGTAGTGTGCTTTGGCTCCAGTAAGTCCGTAGAACTGGGCGTTGTCGGCAAAGGGAGTGAGTTTCAATCCGGAAAGCATTCCAGACACAGTGTCGGTGTCCAGCTTGAGTGCGCGCGCAACAACTTCATAGGAACCGTTCGGATTGTTTTTGATCATCTCGATGCCATCAAGCCAGCCGCGCACGAAGTCGCGCACAGTTTCGGGTGCCTGATCGATCACGTCCTGACGCGCGCAGAGCGTGTCGGCGATGATGTTGGTTGCGGCTTGCGTTGAAACGAGTACGTGCGCTTCAGCGCCACGCGCAGCGACGGCGCCGGAAAGATCCGGTTCCCACGTGACCGCGGCGTCAACCTGTTTTGCTTTGAACGCTGCGGCAGCGGCGGGCGCGTCAGTCATGAAAATGATGTTCTTCTCGACTCCCGCGCGCTCGTCGGGTGTTAGACCGGATTGCGCCAACAGGTAAAGCAGCAGGAAGTGTGACGGCGTAAACTGCGTGCAGGCGATCTTGTGGCCCTTCAAATCTTCGACTGATGTGATCGACGAAAGTGCGACGATGCCGTCGCCGCCGCGCGACCAGTCCTGCATGATGATCGACTTGGCTTTCTGATTCTGCTCGGCAAGGACTGACGCTTCGCGCGCCCAGTTGTCCACCGTGTTCCACATGATGTCAACCTGGCCACTGCGGAACGCGGCGAGCTTGGCGGCCGGATCTTCGAGTAGCACAAACTTCACGTCCATGCCGTATTTCGATTTGTACTGCGAACCGCCGTTCGGCTCCATGCCGTTGTTGAAGACGATGCCCGGCGCGTGACCGGCCCAGGTGTTGATGCCGACGACGAGCGGGCGGTTCAGACGTCCCGTGCCGACGGAAGTACTGCCGACACCGGTTGAACCGACGTTTCGCGCGGGATCGCCCGGCGCGTTGTTCAGTTTGTCAAAGTCGCCTTTCGAGTCTTCGCCGGAAACCTTGTCGCCGCCGGCCCAGTTTTTAATCGCATCACCTTTGTAATGCCAGGTGGCAAAACCGATAACCGCGAGTACAACTACAGCAATAAAAGCCTTGGCCAAGGGAGTCAGTCTCATTTGTCACCTCGAGTTAAAGAGATGTAACGCAATGTGAATTGCAGCGCCAAAGGCACCCAATGTAAATTGCAGGGTCAAAAGGCACGCAATGTGAATTGCAGCGCCAAAGGCACCCAATGTAAATTGCAGGGTCAAAAGGCACGCAATGTGAATTGCAGCGCCAAAGGCGCGGAATATGACAGCCAGGGGCAAGTCCCGACTTGTCGGGACGTCGCCCCTGGGGTAAACCCAAGAATATTGACGCAGCCCTGAAAGGGCGTAATAAGTATTTCGGCCCTTGCAGGCCTTGGCGCCTCATACTTTCGCAACCAGGGGCGACGCGCTCGCTTCGCTTCGCGCTTGCCCCTGGCTTTCATATTCCGCGCCGTTGGCGCTCTGGTTTCTAATCTTAGAGACAATGCCGTACATATAGGACTATAAGACCTATACTGAACGATCATTTACATCGTCTTGTTTGTTTGCGCACTCTGCTGTGCGGCCTTCTTAGCTTTCAGTTCGGCCAATTGTTGTTTGGCTTGAACGTCGCCGGTCTGCGTGCGGAGCGCAGCCAACCGCGAGTCAAGCGAGGATTCTGAAAGCTCCTTCCCCAGGTTCGCTTCGGCAATGGTGGTCTTGATGTGCTGGCGCACGTTGTCGAGCGCCTTGACTTCCGCGTCAACTGACAATCCATCGAGTTGTTCCTGAACTTTGATACGCGCCTGCGCCGACTGCATCTTCGCAAGCATCGAATCGCGCTCGCCCTGTAGTTTTCTGATTTCCGATTGCACGCCCAACAAGGAAGATTTGGCGGAGTCGGCATCGGTCTTCGCCTGCTCCATCTCGGTCTTGAGTTCGGTGACCTCGGTCGTCAGTTGATTCTTTTTCTGAATCAGGATGAGCGCCAGGTCGTCCTGGTTCGTGGAGACAGCCGTGTCGAGTTCAGCTTCAGTTTGGGCCAGCTCAGCGGTCGCGCGTTTATAGCGCTCGTCGATGTCTTCGCGCCGGCGAATGATTCCGGCTGTGGCGGTCTTCAGTTTTGAATACTTCGCCACCATCGAATTGATCGCGTTCTCGTAAGCGATTTCCGGATGCTCCTTTTCGATGTCCGAAATCCATAACGATAGGAAACCTTTCCAGAGGTTAGCCAACCGTTTCCACATAGGTTACGTGTCCTTTCTCTAACTAGCCGGAGTGCCTGAAGCGGCTGGGTCTGAAGGATCGTGGAGCTTCGGGGACGCCTTAACAACTTTCGCAACTGTGTCC
>JBKPJP010000274.1:0-14934 GCA_046730735.1 Acidobacteriota bacterium
CTCTATGGCCGCCCCAATCGCGCGCAATTGATCGACGGGGGCGGCCACAGAGTGCCGCCCCTACAACGACCCAGGTACGCGTTGCACTTTTCACACAGCGACAACTGAAATGCGAACGGGGTTCCAACAACTCTCTCCTAAGGAGGCGGAATCATGAAGGGGATAGATCTGATTTCTTGTAACGCCTGGAAGTATAGTGCTGGGACACTCGTCCTGTTTCTCTTGCTTCTATTTCCTCTGTCCGCGCCGGCCCAAACCACAGTCTCCACGATCGAGGGCACGATTAAAGACGCGCAGGGCAGCGTGGTCAGCGGCGCGCAGGTGGCGGTGAAGTCGCCCGCGCTCGGCATCGAGCGCACGGCCACTAGCGATGCCAACGGTTTCTACAGAATCACCGCGCTGCCGGCCGGAAATTATTCGCTGACGATTTCCCACAGCGGATTCTCCACGCGAACGTTCGAAGACGTCGAGCTCACTGTTAACAGAACTCTTACCCTCGATATTCCACTCGAAGTCGGCGCGGTGCAGGAGCAGGTCGATGTGGTCGAGTATGCGCAACTACTGAATCCCACCGCGTCATCAACCGGATCGACCATCACGCCGCAACAGATCAAGGAGATGCCCACAAACGGTCGCAACTATCTCGACCTGATGCAGCTCGTGCCTGGGGTCGTGGTTAACCGGCAGGCGAATGTTGGAAGCGATAACTCAACGCCCGTGCTGGGCGAGCGCGCCGGGAACAACAATTTTCTGATCGACGGCCAGCCGAATAAGGACACAGTCAACGGCGGCGCCGCGTCGCAGTTCAATCAGGAAACGATCGCGGAGTTCCAGGTGTTGACCGCGGGATTTCGCGCCGAATTTGGACAGGCTTCCGGCGCAGTCGTCAACGTTATCACGCGAAGCGGCGGCAACGCCTATCATGGACTCGCCTCGATCTTTTACCGCAACAACGTCTTGGATTCATCCAATTCGCTCGATCCGAACGAAGACGAAGCGCCGTTTCTGCAACGCTGGGATTACAGTCTCGCCCTCGGTGGTCCAATCGTTAAAGACAAGGTTTTCTTCTTCGGCTCAGGCGAGCGAATCAGAGAGAATCGTCGCCTGAATTTCATTTTTCCTCCGGGTACGCCGCAGATCGCGAGAGACTTCGAAACGCAGTTTGACAATCCTTCGCGCACATTCGACACGCGCGGTTTCCTGAAGTTCGACGAACAACTCGGGCGGCATAGTCTGAGCCAGGCGGTGAGTTACACGAACGGCAACGTGCGCGAGTTTCTGCCGCTTTCGAACGCGACTGACTTGCCCTCGCGCAGAAACGACACCGGCGCGCGCCATTTGTTGCTTGCCTTCAGCGATACGGCCCTATTCGGTGATCAGGCCAATCCGTGGGTGCTGACGTTGCGTGGTGGTTATCGCGGCGACACCTCGGAAACTCGTCCGGCACATCCGGAAGCCGGCGTCGGCACGACCTTCAACATGTTCAGTTCGTTCAACACCGGCGGGCTCTTCGGCGATCAGGGCTCATTTGCTTTTGGCAACAACACTTCGCTGACGGCGTTGGACCAGAAGTACACGTCGCTCTCAGCGAACGCCAACAAGCTGTTCGGCGATCACAACGTCAAGTTTGGCTGGAACTTCCTGCGCACGAAAGTAGATGGAGTTGAGTCGCAGATTTTGAACCTGCAACTCTTCGCCACGGTGGCTGATTTCATCGCGTTTGGACCAGTCAATTCCGGATTCTTTACCGTCACGACCGCGGGTGGTCTAACACCCCAAGCCAACGAGATTCACTTGCGCAATGATTACAACGCGCTGTTTTTCCAGGACGACTGGAAGTTTCTGCCGAACCTCACGTTGAATCTTGGCATGCGCTGGGATTACGACTCGGAGTTTGTGACTAAGCAAAACTTCTCGCCGCGCGTAGGCTTCGCGTGGTCGGCAACTCCGAAGACTGTCATCCGCGGACACTACGGAATCTTTTACGATCAGTTTCGACTCGGTCTCGTGCGCGACGTGCCGGCATTCGGCGGCGCGGACCGCCGCGTGGTCCAACCGTTCTCCTATCCGCGGGGCTTCTTTGGCGTTCCGTCGCTCGCGCCGGCAGCGATCAATGCTTCACTCTTTCCGGGCGGACTTTGCGTCTCCCCAAACTTAACGGACGCGCAGATCACGGCCGGCAACGTGGCGTGTCCGTTTTCGCCCGGACTTTTCATCGGCATCGATCGGCTCAATCGCGTCGTTGCTCCGGGACATGCGCTCATCCCCGCCAACTCCGTGATCAATATCAGCAACATTCAATCGTTGTCGGGCCTGACACCGGACCAGTACCTGCTTCAGGCTGCGGCGGCGGTTGGAAAAGCGCCGGGCTTCTTTTTCTGGGGACCGTTTGGCACGCTCTCGCACGCGGCCATTCCGGCACAACTATTTCCTACCGATATCGATCGCACGTTCAAGACTCCGTTCACGAGCAGCTTCAGCATCGGCGTGCAGCAGGAGATCAAGAACGTCGTCATCGAAGCTGATTACTATCATCGCAACATGAATAACTTGCTTGGCTTGCGCGAAACGAATATCTCGTTCGCATCACGCGCCGCGAGCCGGCAGTTTTTGCCGCCATTCACAGCGGGGCCGGTCCGCACGTTTGGTCCATGGTATGAGGGTACCTACGATGGTTTCGTGATCAGTTTTACGCGACGTTTTGCGCGGCGATTTACGTTGAGCGGCAACTATGCTTTCGCCGACGAGACTGATAACCAATTAGGAATCAACTCGCTGCCGTCCGATAGTTTTGTCGGCATTGCGCCGGTTGTGACAGAAGCAGGCACTGGCAGGACCAATGCGAACAGTTCGTTTGTGCGCGCGAATGGACGCTTTGTCGCGCAGGCAAACACCTTCGTGAACGGTCCGGATCTTGATAAGGGACCATCAGATCTGTCGGTGGACCATACATTCCAAATCAACGGTTTGTTGGAACTTCCCAGGCAGTTTCAGATCAGCGGCATCTTCCGCGCGCAGAGTGGTTTTCATTTCAGTCGCGACGCTTTAGCCCTCGAAGATCCTGATGGTGACGGAACGTTCAATTCGATCGATCATGGTCCAGGCGCGGGTCGCAATGCGTTTACTGCGCCGGCTTATGTCAATCTGGATTTGCGTTTTGCAAAGCGCTTCAACATCACTGAGCGCGTGAGGCTTCAGGCGTTGTTTGAGTTTTTCAACGTCTTGAATCGCCAGAATCCCGCTGCCGTGCAAACAGGGCAGAATATCGTCAACAGCCCGTTCGGATCGCTCAGGCAGGTGCTGCCCGGACGCGAGGGGCAGGTCGGTTTGCGGCTCGAGTTCTAAATTCTGATTAACTCCGCGGCCCTCTGCGTATCTCTGTGTTCTCTGCGTCGAAGAGTTTGTTTGACGCAGAGGTCACAGAGATACGCAGAGGGCCGCAGAGAAAAAGCCTATGAAAATTACTCTTGCACTCTTTTCCCTGGTTTTCATTGTTGCTGGTGCGCAGGCGCAGGGCACGCGGTTGCTGCGACATCCGACGGTGAGTCGCGACTCGGTGGCTTTCGAATACGCCGGCGATTTGTGGATCGTGGCGCGCAGCGGTGGAACCGCGCGCCGCTTAACCTCGACGCCTTCGTTCGAGATCGATCCATACTTCTCGCCCGACGGTTTACAGATCGCATTCAGCGCAACGGTCGCAGGAAATACGGACGTCTACGTCGTGCCCACTGCAGGCGGCGATCCGATACGACTGACTTACCATCCCGGTATCGATCGCGTGCGCGGTTGGAAGCCCGACGGCAAGAGCATCATCTTTGCCTCAAACCGGACGGGCGTGCCGCAACAGTCGTACATGCAACTTTGGACCATCGGTGTCGACGGTGGTCTGCCGGAAATGTTGCCGCTCCCGCGCGCGTTCTTCGGCGCTTACTCACCTGACAGCGCGCGTCTGGCTTACGAAGAATTCGCGACGCCTTTTGTTCCGGAGTGGTTCGAGACGAGCATGTGGCGCCACTATCGCGGCGGCCGCACGCATCCGATCTCGATCGTAAACCTTTCCGATTACTCGGTGCAGAAACTTCCCTGGACCAACAGCAACGACACGTTTCCGATGTGGCTCGGAAACACCATCTACTTTCTTTCAGATCGTAATCACACCGTCAACCTGTTCGCTTATCGCACTGACACGAAACAGTTGTCGCAGGTTACGCATCATGAAGACTTCGACGTGATGACTGCTTCGGCGGGCGCGGATGCGGTTGTTTACGAACAGGCGGGCTACATCTATCTCGTCGATGTGAAGTCAGGTAAGCCGCAGAAGCTGAATATCGAAGTGACTGGAGATCTGCCCTGGGCCCGACCGCAATTCAAAAAAGTCGCGAGCATGATTCGCAATGCGACGCTTTCTCCGACCGGCACTCGCGCGGCGTTTGAAGCACGCGGTGAGATATTCACTGTGCCTTCCGAAAAAGGCGACTTCCGCAACCTGACGCAGAGCTCGGGCGCGCACGATCGTGGTCCAACATGGTCGCCCGACGGAACACACGTCGCCTGGCTTTCTGATGCGAGTGGCGAGTATCAGCTCATGATCGGCGAACCGACCGGCGTCACTCCGCCACGCGCCGTTGCTTTACCTGCAAATGCTTTCTACGACAGTGCGAACTGGTCGCCTGACGGAACGCAAATCCTGCTCGAAGACAATCACAACAATCTTTGGGCGATCGAGGCTGCGAGCGGCGCCGCGACTAAAATCGATACCGACAACTATCCTGATCCGATCCGCCAGTTCAATGAAGCCTGGTCGCCGGATTCGAAATGGATCGCCTATTCAAAGAATCTCGCGAATCACTTGCGCGCAGTCTTTGTTTATTCATGGGCCGAAAAGAAGGCTTACCAGGTTACTGACGGTCTCGCAGATTCGATTTCGCCGACGTTCGATGCGAGCGGCAGGTATCTCTACTTCATGGCCAGCACCAACTATGGACCAAGCACCAGTTGGCTGGAGATGAGCTCACTCGATCGGCCTGTCCGGCGCGCGATCTACCTGGTGGTACTGAACGCGAATGAACCGTCGCCGCTTTTGCCGGAAACCGGCGACGAACCGAAACCACCGAGCCCGGACGCGCCAAAGCCGGATCCAAATGCAAAACCCGTGGTGCGCATCGATCTTAACGGGATTAGTCAACGAGTACTGGCTGTAAATATCCCGGCCGGCGATTACAACAATCTTAACGCGGGGGCAGCGGGAACGTTCTACTACACCGAACCATTACCCGGTGGTGCGCCCGGAGCACTTCGCCTCCAACGTTATCAACTGCGCGAGCGTGCCTCGTCGCCGTTTCTCGAGGGCAGCATTCGTTCGTATTCACTCTCTGCGGACAAGAAGAAATTGCTCTACCAGGCGGACGGCAATCGCTGGGGGGTGGTGGCGACCGAACGTCCTGCGAAAGTCGGGGATGGACCATTGAAC
The DNA here is from genome assembly GCA_046730735.1 of Acidobacteriota bacterium. Taxonomy (GTDB): domain Bacteria; phylum Acidobacteriota; class Blastocatellia; order Pyrinomonadales; family Pyrinomonadaceae; genus PSRF01. The sequence continues at coordinate 5,471 of JBKPJP010000274.1, forward strand.
GTCGCCCAACTCGAAACGCGCGTTGATCCACGCGCCGAGTGGTCGCAGATCTATCGCGAGACGTGGCGCATTCAGCGTGACTATTTCTACGACCCCAAAATGCACGGTGCTGACTGGCAGGCGATTTACGAGAAGTACAAGCCACTGCTCGCTTCCGTGGGCCATCGCGCCGATCTCGGATACGTGATCGCGATGATGGGTGGCGAACTGACTGTCGGTCATTCTTACCTGCTCGGCACGGGCGATGTTCCGAGTGAAGATCCCGTTGCAGTCGGTCTGCTCGGCGCCGATTTCTCGATTGAAAACGGGCGGTACCGGATCAAACATATATACACGGGAGAGAATTGGAACCCGGATTTGCGCGCGCCGCTCAGCGCGCCGGGTATCCAGGTGGCCGAAGGGGATTACGTGCTCGAAGTGAATGGCAGGCCACTCGCGCCGCCAACGAATATCTACAGTTTGTTTGAAGGCACGGCGAATCGACAGACGCTGATCCGTGTGAACAAGACGCCGTCGTTTGAGGGCTCGCGATTGATCACGGCCGTGCCGGTTGCGAGTGAAGACACGTTGCGCACGCGCGCGTGGATTGAGAACAATCGTCGACTCGTCGATAAACTCTCGAACGGTAAACTCGCGTACGTCTGGTTGCCGAATACTGCGAATCCCGGCTACACGTATTTCACCCGTTACTTTTACGCGCAGCAGGACAAGGACGGCGCGGTCATCGACGAGCGTTACAATCACGGCGGCATGGTCGCGGACTACATCGTGAACGAGCTGGATCGAAAACTGATGGGCTATTTCACGTTGCGTGATGGGACGCCTTCGACGTCGCCCATCGCGGGCATCTATGGTCCAAAAGTGATGCTGATCAATGAGTCGGCTGGTTCGGGCGGCGATGCGTTGCCGTACATGTTCCGGCTGCGCAAGATTGGACCATTGATCGGAACGCGAACGTGGGGCGGACTGGTGGGTACGCTCGGTGTTCCGGCGACGATTGATGGTGGCGGGATCACGGCGCCGACCCTTGCGTTCTATAACCTGAAGGGCGAGTGGGACGTAGAAAACGTCGGCGTCGCGCCGGATATTGAGGTTGAATACACGGCGGCGGACGTGATTAAAGGGCGCGATCCGCAGCTCGAGCGCGCGGTGCAGGAGGCGCTGCGGTTGTTGGAACTGAATCCCGTGCGACGCGTGCCGCGCCCGGCGCCGATCGATCGAGTGTCGAAAGGTAACGAGAGATGAAAGCGTTGTTTCACGCAAAGACGCAAAGTTTCGAACCAAGGCACAAAGAAGATTTAAATACGCCTTTGCGTCTTCGATTTTATCTTTGCGCCTTTGCGCGAAACTGCTTTTTGTTAATTGCCTTTGCTCTTGTCGGGCACGCGCAAGTAAAACCCTCCGACTACACGCGCACCGAAGCAATGATCCCGATGCGCGACGGCGTCCGCCTTTACACAACGATCGACGCCCCAACGACGTCAACCCAACCCCTCCCGATCCTGTTACTTCGCACTCCCTACGGACTCGGCGTCGCAACAGCGGAACAAACCGCAGCCTCGCTAACTGAACTCTCTGAAGCGGGCTACATCATCGTCCGCCAGGACATTCGCGGGCGCTTCAAGTCGGAGGGCGAGTTCGTGATGCTCCGGCAGCCACGCGATCCCAAAGACAAGAACGCGATCGACGAAAGCACCGACACCTACGACACGATCGCATACCTGCTCGCCAAAGTGCCGAACAACAATGGCCGCGTCGGTATGGCCGGCACGAGTTACGGCGCGTGGCTCTCGGTCATGGGAATGCTCGATCCGCATCCGGCGCTGAAAGCGGTGGTCGAACAAGCCTCGCCCGCCGACATGTGGATCGGCGACGACTTTCATCACAACGGCGCGTTTCGTTTGAGCTACGGCTTCGAGTACGCCCACATGATGGAGTCGGGAAAAGAGATCGCGGATGTAACGAAGGTCGTCGATAAATTCGACGCTTACGAGTGGTATTTAAAACTCGGCTCACTCGCGAATGTGGATCAAAAGTATTTTCAGGGTAAGATTCCCACTTGGACGAACTTCGTCAACGAGCCCGACTACAGTGCCTTCTGGAAACGCCAGGCATTCGCGCCGTGGCTGAATCGCGTCACTGTGCCGACTCTGAACGTGGCCGGCTGGTGGGACCAGGAAGACTTTTACGGTCCAATCAAGATCTACGAACTACTCGAACGCCACGACACCGCGAAACAGAACTTCCTCGTCGTTGGACCATGGAACCACGGCGGCTGGTCGAGAAGCGACGGAAGCAAGCTCGGCCGCATCGATTTCGGCAGTCCCACTGCAGTGCATTATCGCCGCAACATCCTCGAGCCGTTCTTTGCCTACTACTTGAAAGGAAAGGGAGCAGGACAGCGTTCGGAAGCTGTCACGTTTAGAACGGGGCGGAACGAGTGGGTCGAACACGCTGAGTGGCCGCCGAAACAGAACGTCGCGGAGCGCAAACTCTACTTCCAGGCCGAAAAGAAATTATCGTTCACACCACCAACTGGCGATCCGAATGCCGCTGATACTTACGTTTCGGATCCGGCTAGTCCGGTGCCGTATCGCCCGCGCCCGATCCAGGTGCGTTCCGGTTGGACTGTCTGGCTGGTTGAGGATCAACGCTTCGTCGATGGCCGTCCTGATGTTCTGACTTTCGAAAGCGATACACTCACCGAAGACATCACCGTGGTGGGAAGGATCGTCGCCAACCTCTTTGCTTCAACCTCCGGCACTGACAGCGATTGGATCGTCAAAGTGATCGATGTTTATCCCGATAAGTATGAGCCTGACGCTACTATGAGTGGCTATCAGCTCATGATTGCGGGCGACGTCGTGCGTGGCCGTTATTTGAAGAGTTTTGAGAAGGCTGAACCGCTGACGGCAAACGCTGTCTATCACTACCAGATCCCGTTTCCGGCCAACGACCACACGTTCAAGAAGGGACATCGCATCATGGTCCAGGTTCAGAGCACCTGGTTTCCAGTCATCGATCGCAATCCGCAAACATTCGTCCTCAACATTTTCCGGGCCAAAGAGTCAGACTTCAGGCCTGCCACGCAAAAAGTGTTTCGTTCCGGGCCTCAGGCGTCGTACATTGCGCTACCAGTCGAAATGAAGTGAAGGAGCACGATGGCTGCCGCGCCTGAGATTTCCAATATCCGCATACGCGATATCAACGACGCCGCGGAGATGCGTGTCGTTGAAGAGTTGCAAAAAGAAGTCTGGGGGATTCCGGACCTTGATGTAGTGCCGTTAACGCAACTGGTGGCTGCGAAGGAAGCGGGTGGCGTGCTGATTGGCGCGTTTGACGGCGACACGCTCGTGGGATTCGTTTACGGCTTTCCGAGTTTTGAGCGCGGGCAGCTCGCCCATCATTCACACATGCTGGCAGTGAAGCCGGCATACCGGAATTTTGATCTCGGACGGCGGCTCAAACTCGCACAACGCGAGCAGGTCATGGCGCAGGGGATTGAATTAATCACCTGGACTTTCGATCCGTTGCAGAGCCTGAATGCGCACTTCAACTTCAACAAGCTGGGTGTGATCGCAGATCGCTATTTGCCGAACTTTTACGGCGAGGACGCGGCGAGTTTCCTGCATCAGACGGGGACTGATCGTCTTTGGGTTTCGTGGTTTGTCGATCGCAAACTCGTTACGCCTGGGGATCAGGACCAGGTTGCTATCGAGATCCCGACAAACATCAATGCGCTAACACTGGAGATTGCATTGCAGTGGCGTGCGGAAACGCGCCGGGCGTTCACGGAGGCGCTCAAGGCCGGCTACATAGTCACATCGTTTGTGCGCGATCAAAAGGTCGGGAAGTACTTACTGACGAAGGGTTAGGTTTCACGCAAAGCCGCAAAGGAAGACGCAAAGTCGCTAAGAAGATCTTCTTTGCGTCTTTGCGTGAACTTTGTGCCTTTGCGTGAAACCAATCATTAAACACCATGAAAGATACGACTCTCCTAAGCCGCCGCAAGATACTAAAGGGCATCGTGCTCGCTGGCGCCGCGCCTATGATCAATCGTGGGCGCTTCCGTTTGTTTGCCCACTCAACGACTGAATACTCGCGGCAGGCGATCGACCTCGTCGCGCGCGCGACAGTGATCGACATGCTCAACGTGTTGACACTCGACTTCAACAAGCAAACGAAGTGGTTCAAAAACCCGGAAACCTTTACCGCTTCAGATCTACAGCCTTACCTCGACTCCGGCATCAACGTCATGCATCCGGCCGTCGGCTTGGGTGGTCCAAATGCTTACGAAAGCGCCATGCAATTCTTCGCCTCCTGGAACGGATTCATCGCGAGCAAGGGCGATCATTTCGCGCGCGTCAACAACGCCGCCGATCTGAAGCGCGTCAAGAAGTCGGGCAAGATGGGCGTCATCCTTGGCCTTCAGAATTCAGAACACTTCCGCCGTCCTGACGACGTCGATCTCTTTCATGGCCTGGGCCAAAGAGTTTCGCAACTCACCTATAACGCGCGAAATCTCATCGGCAACGGTTCGACTGAACGAAGAGACGAAGGTATTTCAGACTTCGGCGTGTCGATCATCGAACGCATGAACAAGCTCGGCATGGCCGTTGACGTCTCGCATTGTGGCGATCGCACCACGCTCGACGCCTTCGAGATCTCAAAGAAGCCGGTGTTGATAACTCACTCAAACTGTCGCGCGCTCGTGCCGGGGCACCCGCGTCTCAAGACTGACGAGGCGATTAAGAAAGTCGGCGAAGCACGGAGTGTCATCGGCATCACCGGCGTGCGCATGTTTGTCAAAGGCGACGAGCCAACCACGGTCGAGCACGTTCTCGATCATTTCGATCACGTCAGGAAACTGATTGGACCAGAGCATCTCGGCGTCGGTAGTGACATCGATCTCTATGGCTACGATGCAATGCCGCCCGAATTGAACAAACAACTCCGCGCCGGCTACAAGGGCAGCTACGCCTTTCGTGAAAAGATCGACATCGAAGGTCTCAACCATCCGAAACGAATGTTTGACCTGACTGAAGGTTTGATTCGACGCAAGTACAGCGATACGGATATCGACGGAATTCTCGGCGGCAACTTTGAACGCGTACTCACGCAGATTTGGACTTAGCCATGTTTAAGAAATCTCCCAAAACTAAAACTATCTTGTGCCTTTTGTGCCTTTTTGTGGCTGTCATGGGCCAGGCGCCAACAGAGACGCTTCCCAAAAATGAAGCGCCGCTGCCGGCGCCATCTCCGGGTGGCGCGCGGGAAATGACCGCGGCCGATGTCGAAGCGTTTCTCGATGGTCTGGTGCCGTTGCAAATCAAGCAGGCCGACATCGCGGGCGCGACGATCGCAGTCGTGAAGGACGGCAAACTGCTTTTCGCCAAAGGCTACGGTTATGCGGACGTCGAAAAGCAGAAACCTGTGTCGGCGCAAGAGACGTTGTTTCGTCCCGGTTCGATCTCGAAGTTGTTCACGTGGACCGCGATCATGCAGTTGTACGAGCAAGGCAAACTCGATCTCGATCGTGACGTCAACGACTACCTCGATTACAAAATTCCGGACGCGTTTGGTAAGCCCATCACTTTAAAAAACATAATGACTCACACGCCGGGCTTCGAAGAGCAGGTCAAAGATCTTTTCAGGACTGACGCCACCAAACTCAATTTGGGCGAGTATTTGAAAACGCACATTCCCGCCCGCATCTATCCGCCCGGAACAGTTCCCGCTTATTCAAACTACGCGACTGCGGTCGCCGGCTATATCGTCGAGCGCGTGTCAGGTCGTCCGTTCGATCAATACGTGGCCGAGAATATTCTGAAGCCACTGAACATGACGCGCTCGACGTTCACACAACCGCTGCCGGCAGATCTCGCGCCGTTGATGTCGAACGGTTACCGCCTCGGTTCCGATAAGGCGGAAGCGTTTGAAGTCGTCAATCCATATCCGGCCGGCAGCTTGAGCAGCAGTGCGACGGACATGGCCCAGTTCATGATGGCCCACCTCGCTGATGGCCAGTTAGGCAATACACAGATCCTGAAGCCCGAAACAGCGCGCCTGATGCACAGTCGTTTATTCGGACTCGACGATCGCACGAACGCGATGTGTTACGGATTTTATGAAGAATCACGTAACGGACATCGCATCATCGGGCACGGCGGCGACACCGTCTACTTTCACAGCGATCTGCATCTCGTGTTGGACCAGAAGCTCGGCTTCTTCGTCTCCTACAACAGTGCCGGACGTGGCGACAGTTCCGGACGAACGAACCTCTGGCAGGCATTTCTCGATCGTTATTATCCGTACACGGAACCGGCAACGACTTCCGCGACTGCAAAGGAAGACGCACAGGCTGCGGCGGGCACGTATGTTTTGAGCAGAAAGAGTGAGTCGTCTTTCCTGAAGACGGCGTCGATAGTCAGCCAGTTCGTTGTAGCGCCAACCGGTGACGGTGACATTGAAGTGCCGCAGCTCACGGGCACGAACGGAAAACCAAAACGCTGGCAGGCGACTGCTCCAATGATGTTTCTCGAGCGCGGTGGCCAGGACAAACTCATCTTCAAGCCGGATCAGGATGGTCGTATGCAGATGGTTCTGCCGTATCCATTCTTCGTGGGCCAGCGAGTCGGCAAACTGCAAAATGGAAAATTGCTGTTGACGGTGTTGGGAGTTTCGCTCGGGCTGATGCTGCTCACCTTGATACTGTGGCCTGTCGCATGGTTTGTGCGCCGGCATTACGATCGCAGGTTGAACCTTAGTCCAAGTGAGTTATTACTACGCATTCTCGTGCGAATCGTTTTCGTGCTCGATTTGGTTTTCATTGTCGCGCTGTTTGGTCTTACAATGTACGGCCTAACGCACCTCGAGATCTTCAGCGATCGAGGCGGCAGGTGGTTTCACCTGATCCAGATAGTTGGCGTTATCGGAGCAGTGGGAACTTTGGTGGCTCTCGGCAACGCTGCCCTCGCATGGATTAGTCAACGAAGGAGCATTTGGGGCAAACTACAGGCAACGATAATGCTGCTCGCGTGCCTTGGTGTTTTGTGGTTCGCTTTCGCGGGCAACCTGTTGCACTTCACTTCCACTTATTAAAACTATGCATGGCACAGCGAAGAGGGAAATGACCTCCAGAACTCAACCTGAAATCAGGACCATCACTCGACTCGTCCCACCAAGCGGAAATCTCGTACAAGGACAATCGGAACTTGCGATTCACCCACAGCTCGCTCAGGCCGCGAGCGACTTAATCAATGCGAGCCGGAATCATTACAGTCCTGCCGAAGGCGTTAGTGAGTTGCGCGAGGCAGTTGCGAAAAAGATCGCGCGCTTCAACAACATTCAAGTTAATCCAAAAGCGACGCCGCGCGAGTTGCTGATCGTGCCGGGCGCCACCGCGGCGCTCATTGCGATCGCGCACACGCATCTGCAAGGTTCGTCGGCGCTCGTGTTTGAACCGTATTACCCGTATCACCGTCGCATACTGGATGAACTGGGCGGGCGCACGGATGTGTTGCCGTTGCACGGCGAGAAACTTGATCTCGATGTTGACGAACTGCGCGCGCGTTGTCGTGAGTTGAAGAATCGTCAGCCGTTTCCGTTGCGGGCGATTATCGCGTGTAGTCCTGCAAATCCGACCGGTAAAGTATTCAGCCCGGATGAGCTCGAAGCGATTGCGTCGGTGTGTCAGGAGTTTGATCTGCTCTGCGTTGCTGACGAAGTGTACGAGCATTATGTAGTGGGTGAGAATCCACACGTTTCGATCGCGACGCTCGACGGCATGTGGGATCGCACGATCACGGTCAACTCGTTTTCGAAGTCGTGGAACATTTCCGGTTGGCGGCTGGGTTACGTCTATGGCGACCCGAAACTGATTGCTCCGATGAACAACAGTAACAACGTCTTCTACGTTTGTTCGCCGACGCCGTTGCAACTGGCTTTGTCGCAGGTGTTGATGTCGGATCCAAAGTACTATGACGTGTTGAGTGAGAAGTTTGCGCAAAAGCGAAAGATTGCGGTCGAAGCGTTGAGCGAGGTTGGGTTCAAAATTTACGACTCCGGGTCTGCGTTCTACGTGTGGGCCAGGATTCCGGATGGCTATACGGACGCGATTGTGTTTAATGAGATGCTTATCAGTAATGGTGTGGCTGGTGTTCCCGGCGGTGCTTTCGCCGACAGCGACGAGCACGACAGTTACATGCGACTCTGCATCGCGCGCGAGGACGAAGTTTTCTTCGGCGCGCTCGACAAGATCAAGACCGCAATCTCATGACAGCGCCAAGGGTTCGACAAAACAGCGCCGAAGGCGCGACATATGAAGGTTCGACAGAACAGCGCCGAAGGCGCGACATATAATAGCCAGGGGCAAGCGCGAAGCGCGTCGCCCCTGGATCGACGTCCCAAAAAATGGGCCAGACCCTGAAAGGGCGTAATACGCGTATTTCGGCCTTTCAGGCCTCGACGCGCTTTGGTGGGGCCGTAACCAGGGGCGACGCGCTTCGCGCTTGCCCCTGGCTATCATATTTCGCGCCTTCGGCGCTGTTATATGCCGCGCCTTTGGCGCTTTAGACAAAATCCATGAAGCTCCGATCACACGTCGTTCTAATCATTACGTTGCTGCTCGCGTCCACCGTCGTTGCGCAAACACCCAAACCTTCGCCCGCGCCACTCGAATGGCGACCACTCATCGGCGAATACGCCTCGAACAACGACGCCGTCATCGTTCTCGAAAAGGACGGCAAACTCTACGCACTCGTTAAAGGTGGTCCAACGACGGAGATTCCCGAGAGTGCGTTCTATCGCGATCGAAACGGCAAGGTCACGCACCTTAAACTCAACGGCTCCATCTACGAGCGCAAGCCGATTGGCCCAGAGGAAGGCGCCACCCAACTCAAAGTAAAACCAGTGCGGCCAGTGAAGACTCTGCTCAAAGAGGCGCTTGCCGCTCAACCGCCCGACGAGACGGGCGACTTTCTCCCCACCGATCTGGTGGAACTCAGAAAACTCGATCCAACGATCAAGCTCGACGTTCGCTACGCCTCCAGCAACAACCTGTTCAACGCCGTCTTCTATTCGCAGGAGCGCGCGTTTCTGCAACGCGCACCCGCCGAAGCTCTCGTTCGCGTCAATCGCAGATTGAAAGCGCGAGGTTACGGATTGCTTGTTCACGACGGTTACCGGCCGTGGTATGTGACCAAAGTTTTCTGGGATGCGACCCCGCAGGACAAGAAGATCTTTGTCGCCGATCCGTCGAAGGGCTCACGTCACAATCGCGGCGCGGCAGTCGATCTGTCGTTATATGATCTCAAGAGCGGCAGGCCGGTCGAGATGGTGAGCACGTACGACGAGACCACGGATCGCGCTTATCCCAACTATCCCGGCGGCACATCGCTGCAACGTTGGCACCGCGATCTGCTGCGCTCCGCGATGGAGGCCGAAGGCTTCACAGTTTACGAAGC
>JBKPJP010000275.1:0-2568 GCA_046730735.1 Acidobacteriota bacterium
CAAGATGGGCGCGCGCGTCAACGGCGCCGGCACTGACACGATTCAGATCGAAGGTGTCGAATCACTCGGTGGCGCCGAACACACGATCATTCCGGATCGCATCGAGACGGGAACGTTCATCGTCGCGGCCGGACTGACGCAGGGACAACTCGAGATCAAAGACTGTCGCCCGGATCATCTGACGAGTGTGATTGAAAAACTGAGAGCCACCGGCGTGTTGATAAAGGAAGTAAATCCGACGACACTCGAAGTGAGTTGTCCCGATGGTCTGAAGGCCGGCAATGTAACCACCGAGCCGTATCCGCAGTTTCCCACTGACATGCAGGCGCAGTACATGGTGCTGATGACGCAGGCGCGCGGACGCTCGGAGATTGTCGAGACTGTTTTTGAGAATCGCTTTATGCACGCGTCTGAGCTGCAACGCATGGGAGCGCAGATACACATTGACGGGCGCTCCGCGATCGTTGATGGTCCAACTGAGCTTACCGGCGCGCGCGTGATCGCTTCAGATCTGCGCGCGTCCGCTTCGCTCGTGTTGGCGGGATTGATCGCCAACGGCGAGACAGTGATCGATCGCGTTTACCACATCGATCGTGGTTACGAGAGGATCGAAGCGAAGTTGCGGGCAGTAGGTGCTGAGATTGAGCGGATCATTTCGCCGGTGGTGACGGCGCCAATTCTGGAGCCAGTTTAGTAAGCAGGAGGACGGTAATGTCAGACGGGAATTGTCTGTTTTGCAAGATCATCGAGGGAGAGATTCCGGGCGAGTTTGTCCATCAGGACGATCGTTGCGTGGTGATTCGCGATATTAATCCGCAGGCGCCGACGCACGTGCTGGTGATTCCGCGCGAACACATTGAATCGTTGAATGATGCGGGACAGAGAGATGAAGGTGTGCTGGGACATCTGCTGCGCGTCGGCGCGCGCGTCGCCAATGACCTGGGGCACGAAGAGAGTGGCTATCGAACGGTGATCAATACAGGTGAGGGTGCGGGACAATCAGTTTTTCATCTGCACGTCCACGTGCTCGGCGGCCGCCCGCTGAACTGGCCTCCGGGTTAGCCGCAGATAACACGGATAAAAATCCGATTTAAATCCGTGTATCCGTGTTACGGTTTTGGCGCTACATCTCTAACCGCTTCCGACACACCTGCTTCGTATTTCTTGAAATTCTCGTTGAACCTGCGCGCGAGATCCTTAGCTGAAGCGTCGTAGGCGTCCTTGTCTTTCCACGTGTTGCGCGGTTGCAGCACTTCATTCGGCACGTCAGGACATGAAACCGGAACGTTTACTCCGAAGATCGGGTCGGGCGTGGTTGCCGTTTGCGCCAGCGAGCCGTTGAGGATCGCGCGAATCATCGCACGCGTGTAACTGATCTTCATACGCTGTCCGACGCCGTATGGACCACCACTCCAACCTGTGTTGACCAACCAACACGCAGCGTTGTGCTCCGCCATATGCTTGCCGAGCAGATCCGCGTAAACACCGGGATGCAGGACCATGAACGGCGCACCAAAGCAGGTCGAAAAAGTCGCTTCCGGTTCCTTGATGCCTTTTTCAGTGCCCGCGACTTTCGCGGTATAGCCGGAGAGGAAGTGATACATCGCCTGTTCCGGCGAGAGGCGCGCGACCGGCGGCAACACACCGAACGCGTCAGCAGTCAGCATGATGATATTGCGTGGATGGCCGGCGCGACCTTCGGGGACGATGTTGTTGATGCTGGTTAACGGATACGACGCGCGTGTGTTCTCAGTCTTGCGAGCGTCGTCGAGATCGATCTGTCGTGTCGTTTGATCGTAGACGACGTTCTCGAGGATCGTGCCAAACATCTTCGTCGTGCGATAGATATCCGGCTCAGCTTCCGCCGACAACTTGATCACCTTCGCATAACAGCCGCCTTCGAAGTTAAAGACGCCGTCGTCGGACCAGCCGTGTTCGTCGTCGCCGATCAGCCGCCGTTCCGGATCCGCCGAGAGAGTTGTCTTACCCGTTCCCGATAGACCAAAGAAGATCGCCACGTCGCCTTCATGGCCGACGTTCGCGGAGCAGTGCATGCTCATCACGTTTCGTTGCGGCAGCAGGTAGTTCATTATCGTGAAGGCGCTCTTCTTCGTTTCGCCGGCATAAGAGGTGCCGCCGATTAAAACGAGGCGCTGGCTGAAGTCCATCAGAATAAACGTCGATGATCTGGTGCCGTCGCGTTGCGGATCAGCCTGGAAGCTCGGGAAGTTGATGATGGTGAATTCGGGTTTGTGCGGCTCAGTCGCACCACTATCACTGATGAACATCGTGCGCGCGAAGAGTGAATGCCACGCCAGTTCATTGATAACTCGTACCGGCAGGCGATACTTGGGATCAGCGCCGACAAACGTGTCCTGCACGAAAAGTTCGCGGCCCTTTGCATGGGCCATCATTCGCGCTTTCAGTGCATTGAACTTCTCCTGTGAAAAATCTTTGTTTACGTCGCCCCAGAAAACTTTATCTTCACTGCCTGGTTCGCGCACGATCGCTTTGTCTTTCGCGGCGCGGCCGGTGTGTTCGCCGGTATCGACGAGGATGGCGCCGTAG
>JBKPJP010000276.1:0-10537 GCA_046730735.1 Acidobacteriota bacterium
TCGCTGCTCGAGGCGTTCGAGCACACGTCCGAAACAGTTGTCCTGGATCAGAAACAGCAGTTCTTCTTTCGACTTGCAGTAGTGATACAGACCCGCGAGACTCACGTTCGTCGCGCGCGAGATGTCGCGCATCGACGTCGAGTGATAACTCTTCTCGGCGAAGATGCGCGCCGCAGTGCGAAGAATGAACTCGAGTTTTTGATCGAATTTAGCCACAGATCTACACGGATCTTAAAACCCGATTTCTTATAGTCTCACGTACTCAAAATCGAACGGCTTGCCTTTGATACCCGCCGCGGGTGGCGCAATCCAGTTCGCGATCTTGCCCGGTTCGTACACCGGATGCATCAGGCTGCGCACGTACTCACGGTCCTCCATCGTCGGCAGCCAATCATCCTTGCGACGCTCAAACTCCTCGCGCGAGATCAAGTTGCCTTCGATATCAAACGTGTGTCCCGCAAACTCGCCGACGTGACGATGAAAACGCGGATGCGGCAGATGAAGACGCTCGCTCATACCCTCGTCCGCCAGCACCTTGTTCCAGCGCGCAAGGCCCTTCTCACAGTCTTTCACATACTCGCCACGCAACAATTCGTTCAAAGCATTTCGCAGCGGCACTTCGCGCGTCTTCAGTTGACCATCTTCGACGACAGTCATGGTGAAGTTTTCATTCGATGCAAGGTGATCGGTGTATTGCTCGCGCTCTTTGTAACGACCCTTCAAACCCGCAGCGAAGAAGTCAGCAGAGTTGGAGCTGATCTCGCCGCCGAAAAGATCGAGCGAGTAACTGAACCAGAAGTTGATGTACTTCTGAATGATGTCGAGCGGAATGCCGCCGAGCTCACGCACGTCACCTTCCTTCATCAATTGAGCGGTGCGACGCACGACGCGGCCGAGTCCGGTGTCGCCAACAAACATGTGATGCGCTTCTTCGGTGAGCATGAACTGGCACGTGCGCGCGAGCGGCTCGAAACCCGATTCCGCGAGCGCTGAAAGCTGATACTTGCCGTCGCGATCCGTAAACATCGTGAAGGCGAAGAAATTGAGCCAGTCGTCGCACGGCTGGTTGAACGCTTCGAGTATGCGCGGCTTGTCAGGATTACCGCTGCGACGTTCGAGGAGGGCATCGGCTTCGTCGCGACCATCGCGTCCGAAGTATCCATGGAGCAGGTAGACCATGGCCCAGAGGTGCCGGCCTTCTTCAACGTTGACCTGAAACAGGTTGCGCAGATCGTAAAGCGAAGGGCAGGTCTTGCCGAGTTGCCGCTGTTGCTCGACTGATGCTGGTTCGGTATCGCCCTGCGTGACGATGATCCGGCGGAGCGCGTTGCGAAACTCGCCGGGCACTTCCTGGTAAGCAGCCCGTCCGTAGTTGTCGCCGAAGCCGACGATTGCGTCAGGCTGCGCCGGCTCGAGAAAGATGCCCCAACGATAGTCGGGCATCTTCACGTAATCGAAGTGAGCCCAACCTTCGGAGCCGACGTCAACCGCGGTGCGCAGCCACACGTCTTTTTCCTGAAATCCATCCGGCCCCATCTCGCGCCACCAGACGAGATAGTTTGGCAACCACTTCTCCAGCGCGCGCTGCAGCTTCTTGTCTTCCGACAGGTTAACGTTGTTAGGAATGCGATCGTATAAATTCATATCCGTGTAATCCGTGTAATCTGCGGCTAAGTCCTCTTGTAATCAAACTCCGCCTTCGTTGGTTTGCCGTAATTCGTTAACGCGCCCTTCTCGCCGACGGCGTTCGGGCGTTGAAAGATCCAATTCTGCCAGGCGGTCAGGCGGCCGTAGATCTTTGTGTCCATTGTTTCCGGTCCGGCAAAACGAAGCGACGCTTCCATGCCGGTCAATGCATCGGGAGACAACGACGTGCGCTCTTCAATCGCAACGCGGATCTCGTCTTCCCAGTCGAGATCGTCGGGTGCGAACGTGATGAGACCGAGCTCTTCCGCTTGTTCAGTGTCAAAGCTCTTCTTGTGTCCTAATACTTCGTCGAGCTTCTCCGGTTCGGCAAGGTAACGCGACTGCGTTCGTGTCAAACCATTGCTCATCGGGAATGCACCAGTGTTCAGTTCCGACACGTGCAAAGCAGCATCCGAATCCATCAGCATGTAACTGCGATCCGCGGCGAGCAGCAGCTCGAGCAAATTGCCGGCGAAACAACTGCCGGGCTCGACAATCGCAAAGAAACTCTTCGCCGTGAGATCCAAACGTCGCAGCACGCGCGCCATGTGCAAAACGATTTCACGCACAAGCCAGTGATCCGAATTCGACGCGAGCGTCTGGTCCACTGCCAGCACTGACTCAGCGTCACCTTCAGTGCGCAGGCAAACGAGACCGATCAGCGGTTCGTTCACGCGCAGGTGCAGCAGCGCATCGTCGAGTTCGCGATACGCTTGCAGCGCCCAGTACGCATTGCCGAGTTCACGGATCTCTTCACTGGTTGATGGCTGCGGGCCTTCTGGTGCGTGAATCGTCAGGTCTGCGTAACGCTGTTCGCGGTGGAGTTTGAGTTTGACGTAACGATAGTTGCGCGAGTCGTCAGTCGATTCAAATGCGAGCGGCGTGAGTTTGATTCCTGAAAGCTGTGGAGCGCCATCGATTGACTGCTTGACGCGCGCGTCAACCGATTCCTGAAACTTGCTCGTCGGAAAGTAATCGTCAATCAGTCCCCACTCCTTCGCGCGTTTTCCTTTCAAGCCTTCTGCGAGCGTCGAGAACACGTCCGCGCGGTCACGCCGCACCTTCCTTTTATCAACCAGCCGCGTAAGGCCACCTGTCCCCGGCAACACACCCAGCAAAGGGACTTCAGGCAACGACACTGCCGAGTTGCCGTCGTCAACGAGATAGATCTCATCGCAGGCGATAGCGAGTTCGTAACCGCCGCCTGATGCCGTGCCGTTCAGCGCAGCGATGTAACGCCGGCCGGAATGTTTCGAGTCGTCTTCGATCGCGCAACGAGTCTCATTGGTGAACTTGCAAAAGTTGACCTTGAAGGCGTGTGACGACGTGCCAAGCATGTAGATATTGGCACCTGCGCAGAAGATTCGCGGCTTCAGGCTCGTAATCACGACTGCGCGCACTTCCGGGTGCTCGAAGCGGATGCGCTGCACGGCATCGGCGAGCTCGATATCGACGCCAAGATCGTAAGAGTTGAGCTTGAGCTTATAGCCTTCTGCGAGCGTCTCATCTTCCTGGACGTCCATCGAGAGCGTCGCCACCGGTCCGTCGATCTGGAGTTTCCAGTGCCGGTACTGATCCGGCGAAGTTTGGAACGAAATAGGATTTAACATGATTAACAGTTTCTTGGTTCGAACGTTCGTTCGGATTCTAGGAAAAATTTACGATGAGATCAAACGCAGCGCAGGAAGCCCAGCTCTAACGCGACGGGCAGCCACACAGCGACCTCTGCCAGCACCTGGCCCGGATCTCTCCCACTCTCAAGCGCCGCAACCCGCACTGCCGAGTAGCTTGACGTGGGGCTCTCGCAAGCCTTCAGAAAAGCGAACTGCCAGGGCGAAATCTCTTCGACGTGGACGCGATAGTTCGAGCGTCCCAGGGCGGCAAACGAGGTGCGCGGCGCCGGTGGCTCGGGGCGCTCGCCCATCTCCGAACTTCTTAGAAATTCCACGAGGCGGTACTTCATCTCCAACAGCCGCAGACACGGAGTCGCTTGTACCATCAGCTCCTCGCCGAAAATTGCGAAGGGTGAAATGGGCTCGGCTGCGGGCGGGTCATCCTCCGTGCCTGGCGCGCGCAAGACTTCGGCCCGCGCACGTTCGATTCGTGCCAGCTCGGGCGGCAGATCGAGCATGGCGTTTATGCCGGCGTCGAGCGCCCGGTTTTTCGGCTTCGTCTCCTCAAGGAATCGCGGGAACTCCGCGCCGAGGTCGTACAGGCTATGAGAGACCGGCGGCATGGTGATGACGTAGGCTTTGGCGAAGGCATCGAAGACCGGGTCGCCGACGAAACCGCGCAGGACGGGGAAGTCTGCGCGCATACATTCGAGCAGCCGCAGCACGTAGCCGCCGGTGTAGACGGCGAGACGTTCGTGGGCAGAGAGCCCGCGCCTTTCGGCCACCACCTCGTCAGCGCGGAGCTCGTGCCGCCGTGCGGCCGTGTCTAACTTCTCGCGGAGACCGCCGCGTTCGGTGACGACCGTCTTCATCCAGTGCTGCAGGAGGTTGAGGGATTGTTCAGACATTGCTGGCTGAGAGTTGGAAGTCGACTGGATTAGAGACCACAGACGCGCTATCGGACGTGCGAATGGGCGCGCCTGGATTATCGCCCCGCAGCGCCGCTTCGGCTTTGCGCAACTCCAGGACCAGTTCGGGGAAGTCGGGAATGTTAGCGTCCCACTCAAGAAGCGTCGAGACCCCGCCGGTCAACTCCTGCGCCAGCCTGTATAACTCCCACACGCGCGCCGGCACGGGCTGGTCATGCGTGTCCACGAGAAAGCGCCCGCAGTCCGTCGGCCCGGCGAGGTGAATCTGCACCACAGCGTCGTGCGCGATGTTCCGGATGTAGTGCTCCGCGTCAAAGCCGTGGTTGTAGGCCGACACGTAGACGTTGTTTACATCGAGCAGCAGTCCGCACCCGGTTTCGCTCGCCAGCTCTGACAGGAAGGCCCACTCAGCGATGGTCGATTCCCTGAACTCCAAATAGCTTGAAGGGTTCTCCAGCACCAACGGTCTTTCGAGAAAGTCCTGCACCTGGCGGACGCGTTCGATTATGTGGAGCAGGCTCTCCTCGTTGAGCGGCAGGGGCAGCAGGTCGTGCGTATTGACGCCCGCGACGCCCGTCCAGCACAGATGATCTGAGATCCACGCAGGGTGGATGAACTCCGCGAGCGCCCTCAGCTTTTTCAGGTAGTCCCAATCCAGAGGGTCTGTACTCCCGATTGAGAGTGAGACGCCGTGCATCACAACGGGGCGGATGGACGCCAGGTGTTTGAGCACGTTGCGAGCGTAGCCGTAGTTGTCGATGAAGTTCTCGCTGATGATCTCGAACCAGTCTACTTCCGGATCGTGATTCATCAGGTAGGAGAAGTGCTGGTTACGCAGTCCGACCCCCAGGCCAAGGTTTGGTAGACCTCTTCGTGGGGGTCGGGCCGCGCGTACTTCGGCGATCGGATCCTGCATCATGTCGAGGGCGGGAAGGCGAGGCGCAGCTCGCTGTCCTTTGGCTTTTCGGGGATAGGCTGCTTGCGGTGTGTAAGCACCGCAATATACGCCTCCCACGCGATGTCGTAGACGCGGTCGCCCACCGCATACTTCAGCAGCTTGGGCCTCTCTTTACCACTCATGTCCTTAACCGTGATCAATTCCGGGTCGGCTGTCTCGCCGACGAAGTCGTAGAGCTCCATAAACCCGACCTCCGCGCCTGGCTCGGGTGGCGGGTAGAGTTGCGAGGCTGAGATGGGGACCGCGCAACCGCCAAAGCTGGCGCAGATGTTGTCCGAAGGCGCGCTGTAAAGTTTCCCTTTCGTCACCGTTCCCATCAATGGTCGGGTCGGATTCAGGTGATCGAGCAGAACCTTGTGGCCGCACTGCGCGCTCTCCCCCTGCACCTGAACGAAGCCGCAGCCGCCCTCGGCCTTGCAGGTGTTTGAGCCGCGGCAGGAGTGGAAGACCTCGACGTTCGCGCACGAGTCGCTGCGTGTGCCGCTCAGTTCGAGCCCCTGGCAGGCATGGTAAAGCTCGCCCGCCGTCTTGGCGGCAATGCCTTGCGTGATATCCGGGTAGCGGCCGAAGACGGCCCAGCAGATCGAGACGCGGTCGCCCGAGCCGTACATCGAAGGGCTGGGGAAGCCGGTCGTCTCAGACGTCCAGAAGCCCCTGAGAACGCGCGTTATGCCGGCGATGGCGCCGGCGGCAGCCTGGCTGAAGGTCTTGTAGTTGTTGTCTCCTCCTGCCTTCATGTTGTTAAGCGCGGCGGCGACGTCCTCGGCCGGCGGAATGTTCCACTTGTTGGCTTTGTAGTCCTCCTCATTCGTGATCAGCATTTGGGCCGTCCACTTGTTCCCGGCCGCGTGCCACTGATCCCAGGTGACGACGCCGCCCGCTTTGAGCAGAGCGTCGATGGCGAGGAAGCGGTCATGATGATCGAGCGCGCCGTTGTCGCTCCGCGCAACCTTGTTTCCTGAAGGGTCGTTCTGAGCGCCTGTGTCTGTGTAATTTGGGTAGTTGAAGTTCAGCGCCTTCTCGTCCGGCTGGAACTGCCCCTTGACCGGCGCATACTGGAGCAGCCCGCGCATCTTCCTGATCCACTCCGCCACGCCCTCGCCCTCACCCTGATCGGTGATGGCGTTAATCATGTTCAGAATATTCTCCATCGCGGAGGATACCTTGACCTCGCCCGACGCCATCACGGGCATCTTGGGGTACTCGGGCATGTGATAGCTATTGCTCGGGTTGAAGAGATCTCGCTCCAGCGTGCCGCGGTTGAAGACCGACTCGAAGAGACTGGTTTTGTCGTCGTAAACGATCTCGATGTATTGCCAGAGGCACTTGTACATCCAGCCGATGGTGCCGAACATCGGGAGGTCGTCGCCAACTTCCCATTTTTCGAACGGGGCGACCGGAAAGTATTTGCTCGCCTTGTTCGGGTCGATCATCTTTTCCGCGTCTTTATCGTTCTGCTCAATGGCGAGGAAGAGGCGGTTCTGCTCCACGGTTAGTGCGTCGAGCTTGACCTTGATGTCGTTGTAGCCGTCGATAGTGTCCTTAAAGTCGAGGATGTGCGGCAGCACGGTTTTGTCGGGCCCGTAACAAACCCAGCCGTAGGTCTTCTGGTCCACCAGCGCGGGGCTGGTGTAGCTCGGCATCACGCCGAGGGCCTTGGCGATGTTCGAGGCCAGTTGCAGGTGCAGCATCTCGTCGATGAAGACGCTGAAGAAGTGGTTGAACGCTGCCGCGTTCGGGCTGCTTGCGGGGTCGCGTGCGGGGGACATGCCCGGCCACAACCGGCCGCGGTAGAAATCGTTCTTCTTGCTGGTGATCTGGTGCATTCCCTGTATGGAGTACATCGAGACCATATACAGCGGCAGGGTGAACAGCTCGACGTCGATGCAGGCCTGGACAATGGCCTGCAGGGCGGCTTGGTCGGTGACCTTGAATTTGGCCGGACGTTTCTTCAGTTCCGGGGTTTGAAAAGTTTCCATGTTGTCGTTAGACCTCCGGTTGGTGTGAGACACGGTGTGTAAAACTGCTTGGCGGGTCGCGGCTTCAGACCCAGTTTAGAACTGCGGCATGTAACTTCTGGCGGATAATACTCGTAACTTTTCGAAAAGCAAGTGGATTAAGGTCAATCGGCTTTCGTCTGTGAAAATCCGCGGACCAAAACTTGACAGTCCAGCCTGATGGCGCGTAGGGTTTGGTGCTTCCGACCCGTCCGGCCTCAGCCTGGAGGCGAATCTGTTCTGGTGAACGGCGCGGTCTTCAAAACCGTTAGTGAGACCGTGAGAGCGGGCTCAGGTAGGTTCGATTCCTACACGCCTCCGCCAGCATCGGAAGTCGGAAAGTTCTTTTACAAGGAATTCCTCACATGATTAGAGATTGGGTTGAACTTAATATGACACCCGGCATCGGACCTCGCGCCGCTGCCAAACTCCTGGAGCGCTTTGGTTCCGCGGAGGCAGTCTACAAAGCAACTCGCGCCGAGCTCGAGCACTTGCGGCTGCCACCCGAAACGGTTGACACCATCATTGCCCGCGACTTGCGATCTCGTGCTGAATCCGAGATACAGGCCGTAAAAAAGCTCGGCGGCGATATCCTGTTACTGGACGACGGGGTTTATCCCTCATCCTTACGCGAGATTTACGACCCGCCCATTGTTCTGTATGTAAAAGGCGCGTGGTCAGACTGTTTGGATCGGCCGTGTATCGGTGTGGTCGGGTCGCGCCGGTGTTCGACTTACGGTCAGAACTCGGCGATTATGCTTGCCCGCGACCTCGCGCAGCGTGGCGTGACGGTAGTTTCGGGCTTCGCGAGGGGAATCGACGCAGCCGCGCATCGCGGGGCGTTGGACGCGGCAGGACGGACAGTGGCCGTGCTCGGCACGGGGATCGACGAGGTTTACCCTCGTGATCACAAGAAGTTAGCGGCGGAAATCCTTGACCGTGGCGGAGCAGTCGTCAGCCAGTTCCCGCTGGGCACTCCGCCGGTCTCGGAAAACTTTCCGTACCGCAACCGCATCATTAGCGGGCTGAGTCTCGGGGTGGTAGTTGTGGAAGCGGCCGAGAATTCGGGATCTTTGATAACAGCGCGTCTCGCGATGGAACAGAATCGAGAAGTGTTTGCTGTGCCGGGAAACATCACTTCGCGAAACTCGTTCGGTACGAACTATCTTATTAAAGGTGCGGGCGCGAAGCTGGTGCAGCAGTGGCAGGACATCGCGACGGAGCTGCCGCCACAAATCGCTGCGACCCTGTTGCCGCCGCCCTTTGGCGATAAGAAGGAATCGGTCGCGGATCGTTTGTCGTTCGTTCCGGAAGGGCTTTCGCCGGCGGAGACTTCGGTCTTCAAATTGTTGACGCCGGATAGTCCGGCGCATGTTGATTGGTTATTTGATAAAAGCAAGCTCCCGATATCGGAGCTGACGGCGGCGCTGCTGTCTCTGGAAATTCGCGAGCTGGTGCGAGCGCTGCCGGGCAGATGTTTTGTGAGAAAACTTTAAGTATTGCCGATTGCCGATTGCCAATTGCCGATTGAAAGACTTCGGCTTCATTGGACGCCGTAGTTATCAAAAGCAAATCGGCAATCGGCAATTGGCAATCGGAAATAAACCTAATGGCAAAGAATCTGGTCATCGTTGAATCGCCTGCAAAGGCAAAAACAATAAATAAGTATTTGGGAAAGGACTATCTGGTTAAGGCCTCGATAGGCCACATCAAAGACTTGCCTTCGAAAGGCCTCGGCGTTGATATCGAACATAATTTCGAACCGACCTACGAGCTAATTCCTGATTCCAAGAAGCGAAACAACAAGAAGATCGTTGCGGAACTAAAGAAGGCTGCGAAAGAAGCCGATGCAATTTATCTCGCCGCCGACCCCGATCGCGAAGGCGAAGCCATCTGCCAGCATCTCGCTGAAGAGATCGTTCCGAAGAAACCCGCCAAGCCCGCGTTTCGTGTGATGTTCAACGAGATCACGAAGCGTGCGGTTAATGCGGCGTTCGACAACCCGCGACAGATTGATGAGAACCTTGTCGATGCGCAGCAGGCGCGTCGTGTGCTCGATCGTTTAGTTGGTTACAAAGTTTCGCCATTGCTGTGTCGCACGATCGGCGGGCGTCTGAGTGCCGGCCGCGTGCAGTCAGTGGCGTTACGCATGGTGGTCGAACGCGAACGCGAGATCGAGCAGTTTATCAAGACTGAGTATTGGACCATTGGGGCGAATTTGAGTGCGAAACTGCCGCCTGCGTTTGACGCGCGGCTGTGGAAGATCGGCGATCAGACAGTCAAGACGAGTGGTTTCGATCAGGACCTCAAGAAGAATGAAGTCTTAATTAATGACGAGACTAAAGCCGGAGAGATCGTTGCTGAAGCTGAGAAACAGTCGTTTGTCGTCAGCGATGTAACGACGAAGGAACGCAAACGCAATCCGGTGCCGCCATTCATCACGTCGAAACTGCAACAGGAAGCGTCGCGCAAACTCGGTTTCGCAGTTAAGAAGACGATGATGCTGGCCCAGAAGCTTTACGAAGGCGTCGAGCTTGGGGCGGAAGGTTCGGTCGGTCTCATCACTTACATGCGTACCGACTCGACGCGTGTTTCGGATGCGGCGCTGGGTGAAGTGCGCGACTACATCGATCGCCAATACGGCGCAAACTACCTTCCCGAAAAAGCTGTTTACTATCGTTCGAAGAAGGACGCGCAGGATGCGCACGAAGCGATCCGTCCGACTGAAATTGCGCGCACGCCTGATTCGCTCGCGCAGTATCTCAAACCCGAAGAACTGAAACTCTACCGCCTGATTTGGCAACGTTTTGTCGCATCGCAGATGATGCCGGCAGTGTTCGATCAGACCACGATCGATATCGAAGCCGGTCGATTCATCTTCCGCGCCACCGGTTCGGTGCAGAAGTTTGACGGCTTCCTGAAGATCTACCAGGAAGGTCGCGACGAGAAGACTGAAGACGACGATGAGGCAGAACGCAGCCTGCCCCTTGTTGAAAAGGGCGAGTCGCTCAAACTGAATTCGATCGCGTCCGAACAGCACTTCACCGAGCCGCCGCCACGTTACACGGAAGCCACGCTCGTGAAGGCGCTCGAAGAAAAAGGCATTGGGCGGCCTTCGACTTACGCGGCGATCATGTCGACGATCCAGGAGCGCGAATATGTCGAGAAGCTCCAGGGACGTTTTCATCCGACCGCGCTCGGCAAGACGGTCAACGATCTTCTTATCGACGGCGGTTTCGACGATCTCTTCAACGAGACTTACACGGCGCGCATGGAAGAGGAGCTCGACGAGATCGAGGAAGGGAAGATCCGTTGGACCAAGGCGTTGCGTGAGTTTTACGACAAGTTTGAAGG
>JBKPJP010000277.1:0-2024 GCA_046730735.1 Acidobacteriota bacterium
CTCGAGCAGGATCGCGGCGGTCTGCAACTTTTCGCTGAAGCCATCGAAGACATTCAGTTCGTGGGCAGGATTCGCACGGTGCGTCCCGGCACGATCGTTTTCGCCAACGAACCGTTTGCCGACATCAGCGGCGCGTTCGGCCTGACGCAAGCGCAGGAGATCAAGTTTGAGCATGCGTTCGATCTGCCGATGACGACTGCCAGCCTCGCGATGCAGTTTCGTATGGCCGCCGGTGAGAATCGCTGGCTGTCAGACTTCTCGCTGCGTCGCAACGGCGACATCGAGCGCGCCGTGGATATCGCCGTCTACGCATTCATCGGCGGCTTCAACGACACTTCAAATCTCGAAGCCGCGCACCGGCTCGACATTCCCGCGGTCGGCACCGAAGCTCATTACTGGCAACAGTCGTACATCGAGTACATGGACCAGCCGGAAATCGAACCGCGCACCGGTAAGCCAAAGCACTTCGAACAAGTCGCGTTTGAGCGCTGGCTTGACGCAAATCCGAATGGCACCACGTTGCTGCTCGACACGATCGACGTTTACATGGGTGCGGTCCACGCCGCGATGGCTGCGACTTCGACTGAAACGCGCCGTCGCGCGTTCAAAGGCTTTCGCGTCGATTCGGGAAATCTCGCGGAGCTTGGTGCTTGGTGTATGAAGTTTTTTGCCGCGAATGGACTTCCCGACCTGCGAGCGAATCTCACCGGCGATCTCACGGTCGAAAAAGTGAAGAAGATCGTGGCTGAGTTTCCGGAAGTTGGCGGCTTTGGGATCGGCACGAAACTATCGAGTGAAGTTTCGGCAGTTGCGGGTGTGATATTCAAACAGTGCCTGATCAACGGCCGGCCGACGCTGAAGGCGTCAAACTCGGAAGACAAGATCACGCTTCCGGGACGTTTGCAGTTGTTCCGAGGCACGGACGCGGACGGCATGTACGTTGGCGACGTGATCGGCCTCGAGAGTGAAACAGTCGAAATTCCCGGAGCCGTAACAGTCGAGCGACTGCTTGGTCCGTTCTGGGAGGACGGACAACACTCCGCGATTCCCTCGATCGAGAAGCAAAAGGCATTCGTCGAGGAGCAGCGGCGACGCTTCGCGGACATTGAGAACTATCCGTGCGCGCTAAGCACCGGGCTGCGCGAGTTGCGCGACGATCTCGTGAAGCGTATACGTGTCGATAACTCGGGTTGGGAGGAGATATTGAAGAGAGTATGACTATAAAGGAGCTGGTTTCTCCGGAAGAGTGGCAGGTTCGCGTCGATCTCGCGGCTGCGTATCGACTGGTGGCGCATTATGGTTGGGACGATCTCGTCTTCACTCATATCTCTGCGCGTGTGCCGGGACCGGAGCATCATTTTCTGATCAATCCGTACGGGATGATGTTTGATGAGATAACTGCGTCGAGTCTCGTGAAAGTGGATCTGAGCGGCAAGATCGTAATGGACTCGGAGTACGCAATCAACCCGGCAGGCTTCACGATTCACAGCGCGGTTCACGCTGCACGCGAAGATGCGCTGTGTGTGATGCACCTTCATACAGACTGCGGCATCGCCGTCTCAGCACAGCAGCAGGGACTGCTTCCGATCTCGCAACAGTCGCTCTTTGTGCTGGCGTCGCTGGGTTATCACGACTACGAAGGACTGGCGTTGAATGACGAAGAGAAGCCGAGACTCGTCGCGGATCTGGGCAGGAAGACTTTCCTGATCCTCCGAAATCACGGTTTGCTTACAGTTGGACCAACGGTAGCGGATGCGTTTCTTTCGATGTTTCTGCTGGAGCGCGCGTGCCGTATACAGATCCTCGCGCAGTCAGGTGGCGGAAATTTAGTTCCGATATCCCCGCAAATCTTTGCTCAGATTCCCGCGCAGGAAGCGGTGGTGACTCAAGGCAGTGGCGGGCGTCTAGTATGGCCGGGACTGCTGCGAAAACTGGATCGAATGGGCGCGAATTACAGAGACTAAGGCCGCGAATTTACGCAGAAAAACGCGGATCAGAAAGACAGCTTCTGATCCGCGTTTTTC
>JBKPJP010000278.1:0-5335 GCA_046730735.1 Acidobacteriota bacterium
GATCTGTACGCGAGATTAATATAGGTCCTATCGGACCTACACAAATCACAGGAAACCGAACTAATGAGCGCGCCTCTGCCGAAAGAAAATTCCAACACCAATCCCGAACTCGATCAACTTTGCATCAACACCATTCGTGCCTTGTCGCTCGACGCCGTGCAAAAGGCAAACTCCGGCCATCCCGGACTGCCGCTTGGCGCAGCGCCGATGGCTTACGTGCTTTGGACGCGTTTTCTGCGACACAACCCGCGCAATCCCAAGTGGGACAATCGAGATCGCTTTCTGCTCTCCGCTGGCCACGGTTCGATGTTGATCTATTCGCTGCTGCACCTGACCGGCTACGATCTTCCTCTCGATGAACTGAAAAACTTCCGCCAGTGGGGCTCAAAGACGCCCGGCCATCCCGAGTACGGACTCACGCCCGGCGTCGAGATCACCACCGGCCCGCTGGGCCAGGGCTTTGCGAACGGCGTCGGGATGGCGATGGGCGCCGCTCATCTCGGCGCGAAGTTCAACAAGGAAGGCTTTCCGGTCATCGATCATTACGTGTACGCGATCGTTTCAGACGGCGATCTGATGGAAGGCGTCGCTTCTGAAGCAGCTTCACTCGCGGGTCACCTCAAGCTCGGCAAGTTGATCTATCTCTACGACGACAATCACGTCACGATCGAAGGTTTCACGAGTCTCGCATTCAGCGAAGACGTGCCGAAGCGTTTCGAAGCATACGGCTGGCACACACGCACAGTCACTGACGGTAATGATCTCGACGACATCGAAGCCGCGATTCGCGAAGCGCAGTCGGTCACTGACAAGCCGAGCCTCATCTCGGTTAAAACAGTTATCGGTTTCGGCATGCCGACGCAGGGTACGCGCAAGGCTCACAGCGATGCGCCGGGCGAAGATGCGGTGAAGGAAACAAAGCGGCACCTCGGCTGGCCCGAGGACAAACAGTTTTACATTCCCGACGAGGCGCTCGCGCACTTCCGCGAGGCGATTCAACAGGGTGAACAGTTTGAATCGGAGTGGAATGAGCTTGTTGAAACTTACGAACAGCAGCATCCGGAAGAAGCTAAAACTTTCCGCACGACGATGAGTGGCGAACTGCCGGAAGGCTGGGAAGATCACTTACCGAAGTTTGAAGATGCGAAACCGGTGGCGACACGTGTAGCGAGTGGCGAAGTGATTAACGCACTCGCGCCTGTGATGCCGATGCTCATCGGCGGCTCTGCCGATCTCGGCGTGTCAAACAACACCGACAT
Source organism: Acidobacteriota bacterium (assembly GCA_046730735.1). Classification (GTDB taxonomy): domain Bacteria; phylum Acidobacteriota; class Blastocatellia; order Pyrinomonadales; family Pyrinomonadaceae; genus PSRF01. Next base: position 1,260 of record JBKPJP010000278.1, read on the forward strand.
CAAGGAGGGTGGCAGTTTTGAAGCGGGCACTTACGACGGGCGCATACTCCACTTCGGCGTGCGCGAACACGCGATGGGATCGACGATGACAGGCATCTCGCTTAATGGAGGTTTGATTCCGTTTGGCGGAACGTTCCTGACGTTCTCTGACTACATGCGACCGGCAATCCGTCTCGCGGCGCTCTCGGAAGTGCAAGTGATTTACGTCTTCACGCACGACTCGATCGGGCTTGGTGAGGATGGACCAACGCATCAACCGATCGAACATCTCGCGGCGTTGCGTGCGATCCCGCACCTGTTTGTGATTCGTCCGGCAGACCCGGCGGAAGTGAGCGAGGCGTGGCGCATCGCGATATTGCGTCGTAGCGCGCCGACAGCGCTTGCGTTGACGCGACAGAAAGTGCCGGTGATCGACCGGAACAAGTTTTCGAAAGCGGATGGTTTGCGACGCGGAGCTTATGTGCTGGCCGATACGGAAACACCGCGGCTGATCCTGATTGCAACCGGGTCAGAGGTTTCGCTCGCGCTGGAAGCGCGGGAGAAATTAGAAGCTGAAGGGGTGCCTACACGGGTTGTGTCGATGCCTTGTTGGGAATTGTTTGAAGAGCAACCGCAGGAGTATCGAGATGAGGTCTTGCCGCCGGCAATCAACGCGAGACTGGCGATTGAGGCGGGCGTCAGGCAGGGTTGGGATCGATATGTTGGACCGGCAGGCAATGTGATTTGTCTCGATCGGTTTGGAGCGTCGGCGCCCGGTGAGGTTGCGATGCGCGAACTGGGATTCAATGTTGATAACGTTTTGGAGCACGCCCGGGCGTTGCTCTGAAATCCGGCCACAGATTACACAGATGCGAATTGCGATTGCCGCGGATCATGCTGGTTACCCGCTCAATGAGCGAGTGATCGAAGAGTTGCGCAGCGCCGGTCATGAGCTGATCGACTTCGGCACTCACGACGGCTCCGTTCCGGATGACTATCCTGATTACGCGAAGCAAGTGGGTGATGCGATTCAGAAGGGCGACGCTGAGATTGGGCTATTGATTTGTGGGAGTGGTGTCGGTGCTGCTGTCGCCGCCAACAAGCTCAACGGCATTCGCGCCGCACTCTGCGGTGACACTTATTCCGCGCATCAATCACGCGAACACGACGACTGCAATGTGCTCTGCCTGGGCGCGCGTGTTGTCGGAGTCGAACTCGCGCTGGATATCGTCCGAGCCTTTGTCGGCGCGCGATTTACGGGTGAAGAACGACACCGCCGGCGCCTCGCGAAGATTCAGGCTCTCGAAACAAACCGCAACGCGCCCGGTAACACCTGAAACTGCACCGGCGTCACGCCCCGCACGTTTCCATCAGCTTCCAAAGGCATCGCATCCTGCAACAACAGCGTATCAATCCGCACGATTGTGCCCTGCGTGATCGTGACCTTCGGGTTCTTGACGTGACCGCCAGTGTGTATACGTGACAACTCAGTCACCACATTTGCACGCGACAATCCGGACGCCGTGATCACGTCCAGCTTGCCGTCGTCGATACTCGCATCGGGCGACAACATCATCCCACCGCCCGCGTAGAGCGCGTTAGCGACAGCGACCAGGTTCATTGGACCATCCGCTACGGTACGTCCATCCACCGTGACTATCACGCGTCGCTCGCGCCACGCAGCCAACGCACCAACGGCCGCAAACACGAAACGAAACTCGCCCGAGAAGTTGCGCATAAACTTCCCCTGCGAAGCGACGCGGCCCGCCGTTTCGCCACCAATTCCCATCGTCGATGCGTTGAGACAGATGAAAGGCTTTTCGTAACCATTGCAACGCCCGTATAGGACGTCGATCTGGCGTGCGGGAACAGGTGAAATCACAGTTTCGATCCACTTTTGCAACGGCGCACGACGACCGTAAAGTCCACGAGCAAAATCGTCACCTGTACCGGCGGGAAGAATGGAGAGCGTTGCGGAAGGATTAATCGCGGCGGGCAACACATCGAGGTCGTTGTTGAACTCGAAGAAGCCTTCGGCGGCTTCGCTGAGCGTGCCGTCACCACCAACTACGACAATAGACTGAATGCCCGACTTTAACGCCGCACGCGTCTGTGTCGTGGCGTCACCGGGAGCCTTCGTTTTGTGTGCCTGGTACTCAATGCCTGCCGCATCGAGTTGTTTTTTAATCGTGGGCCAAACACGACGTGCCTTGGCAGCGGCGTGGTTGATGATTAGGAGGGTTCGCATGAAGCCATCCACAGATTACACCGATTCTGTGTAATCTGTGGATGGATGACGATCTTATAAGCCGCGGGTTCGAGCGCGACTCGCCGCCTGCGCTAACTCACGTGCGCGAGGCATGGCATCGACAGCGCGCGCGATCTGCGGGTCGCCGTCGTTGAAAACCTGCGTCGCGGTTCGGAAACCATAAGCTGCCGACAGGATGTTGTAGCGCAACTGTCTTTCCGCGTAGGTCCGTGATTTATCGAGTTGGTCGGGAGTCACCTTGAAGATCGGCTTATCAGTCGCAAACTTCTTCAACGCGCGGAACAGGTTGTCAGTTACGGGATAATCATTGTCCACGAGATCGTGGTCAAACTCGATCGCACGCTGAACTTTGTATTCCTCAAAAGCGGGAATTTTTCCGGCCGTCAGGTCGAGCGAGAACGCGAAGAGAATGTCGCGGAGGTGTCGTTCAGCCGCCGAGATCGTGCCGGGCTTAACAACTTCGTCCGGTGAAATGCCGCCGCCGCCGTAAACCGCGCGGCCGGTGTCAGTATGGCTTTCCGGTCCGCTTTGCGGGTTGGCTTGATTGGTCTTATCGGCTGCCAGACCGCCCGGGAAGTAGTAGTTGTAGAAACCGCCGTTCGAATAGTCGCGTTGAATGAGGCGACCCGAAGGCGTGTAGTATTTGGCAATCGTCAACAGCAACGCCGAGTCGTAATCCAACTGGAATGGAAACTGTACGAGCCCTTTCCCAAACGTCGTTTCACCGACGATGAGCGCGCGATCGTGATCCTGCAGCGCGCCCGCAACGATTTCCGCCGCCGAAGCAGTCTCGCCATTAACCAGCACTACAACCGCGACGTTGTCCGGGCTTTCGTTCACTGCCGCGTACGACTGCGAGCTGTCGCGAAAACGTCCTTTTTGCGAAACGATCATCTGCCCGCGTTGCAGGAAAGTGTTGGCAACGCGAACCGCCTGGATCAGCAGGCCGCCGCGATTGCCACGCAGGTCGAGCACGAGCATGTTCATGCCCTTGCCGTGTAGAAACTTGAGCGCCTGATCAAACTCATCCGCGGTAGTCAGATTGAAACCGCCGGTCATTGCAACGTAACCGACACCAGGGCGCAGCATGTAAGCCTGTGCGATTGAAGGCAGCGAAACTGCGTCGCGCACGATGTTCACGGTTTCCGACTGTTTCGTCGCGGGATGCTCAACAGTGACTTTGACGGTCGTGCCGCGCGGTCCCAGCAAAAACTTCCGCACTTCCGGATAGGTCTTGCCCGCCATCGAGTTTCCGTCAACGGCCGTAATGCGGTCGCCAAACCGCAAACCGGCGCGGGCCGCGGGCGAATCAGGAAAAGTGGCGCGAATGTAGGTGTTGACGTCATTACCTTCGCGCAGGTCTTCGATTGTTGCGCCGATTCCGAAGTATTCAGAGCGTTGTTCGGTGCGGAAGGATGCGTATTCAATCGGGTCGAAGTAAGTCGAGTGCGGGTCGAGCACGCTCAGCATGCCGCTGATCGACGACTTGAAAATCGTGTTGTAGTCGAGTTTCCGGCCGTCGATGTAGTTTGACTGAATAACCGACAGCGCTTCGTTCAGATCGTTTTTAATCGTCGATCCTGAAGTATTGGTCCTGCCGGTGGTAGTGACTCCGGGTGTTGATCGGTCGGGAGTTGTTGCCCGCCGGGCTGATCTATTCTGTTGGGCGATAATCAATGCGGGAACTGCCAGGGCCAAAACGAGGAATAGAATTCCCGGGGCAAAAGACCTTTTTCTCACGCAACCCTCCTAAAAACCTGTATCTCGCTGGGTTCTAACCGTCGGGCCGGGTTTCGGTAGGAAACACGGGACGCCAGAATAACACGAA
>JBKPJP010000279.1:0-4430 GCA_046730735.1 Acidobacteriota bacterium
GTTCAGTGGTCGTTGCGGTCGGCACGCAGGATCTCGGCACCGGCACACGCACTTACACGCGCGCGATCGTCGCCGAAGAACTCGGCCTGGGGATAAACGACGTCAAGGAACGTATCGGCAATTCAAAGCTGGGCGCTGCGAATCCGTCCGGTGGATCGACGACTGCGCCATCGTTGTCGCCGTCCGTGAAAGACGCAAGCGTAAAGGCTCGCATGATGATGGCCGAACGCGTTGCGCCGTTGCTCGGTAATGCGAAACCGGAAGAGATCGTTTTCGCGGGCGGCAAGGTTTCGGCGGGTGGGCAGTCGTTGTCATGGAAACAGGCGACTGCGTCGTTACCGGCAGCGGGCATAACGTCGCACGGCGAGTGGCGCGCAGACTTGCAGGCGCGCGGCGTTCATGGTGTTTGCTTTGCTGAAGTTGAAGTCGATGTGGAAACAGGTCACGTCAAGCCCATCAAGATGGTCCATATCCAGGATGGCGGCTTGCCGTTGAACCGTTTGACGATGGAAAGCCAGATCAACGGCGGCATGATCCAGTCGCTGGGAATGGCGTTGTGGGAAGGCCGCGTGATGGATGCGCAGCTCGGCATGATGCTCAATCCGGGCTTTGGCGATTACAAGTTGCCGGGGTGTTTGGAAATGCCCGAGCTCGTGCCGCTCATCGACGACGACGACAAACGCGAAGCCGTGATCGGCATCGCCGAGGGCTGCATCATTCCCGCAGTCGGCGCGCTCGTTAACGCTGTGTTCAATGCGTGCGGCGTGCGCGTGCGCGAACTACCCGTGACACCCGACAAGATATTGATGGGTTTGGCCAAGGGAACACAGATTACACAGATCTAAAAACGCGGATTGAGGATATAAAAATGAAGGCATTCGAGTGGACTAATCCGGCAACAGTTCAGGAAGCCGTGAAGATGCTCGCGGTTAGTGGGGCGGGTGACATTGACGAGGCGCCGCGGCCGATCGCCGGCGGGCAGGATCTGCTGACCACGATGAAAGACTACACATCGCGTCCGGCGCGTCTCGTCAATCTCAAGCGCATACGTGGTCTTGATAAAATCACGTTGAATGCGCGCGGGCTCACCATTGGCGCGCTCGTGACGTTGACTGAACTCGAGGAGCACGCGGGTGTGCGCAAGAGTTTTCCGGGTCTCGCTGAAGCTGCACACTCGATCGCGACGCCGCAGATTCGCAATCTCGGGACGGTCGGCGGCAATCTTTGCCAGCGTCCGCGTTGCTGGTACTTCCGGCTCGAAGAAGTCGTTTGTTTGAAGAAGGGCGGGTCTGAGTGTTACGCGGCGAAGGGCGAAAACAAGTACAACGCGATCATCGCGGGTGGTCCATCGTACATCGTTCATCCTTCCGATCTCGCGCCGATGCTTGTCGCGTTCGGAGCTTCGGTGACGGTTGTTGGGGCGGCCGGCAAGCGTGTCATTCCGCTCGACAAGTTTTTCACGTTGCCGTCGGAAGGAAACGTTCGCCGCGAGAACGTTTTAAAGAACGAAGAGATCATCACCGAGATCTTCGTGCCGGCGTCGCCCCTCGTTGCGCGTTCGACTTACTTGAAATTCAAGGAACGTGAGTCGCTCGACTTCGCGCTCGCGTCCGTGGCGGTGGCGGTGCGATTCGCGCCGAATAAAACGGTGCAGGAAGCTCGCATCGTGCTTGGCGGCGTGGCGCCGATCCCCTGGCGCGTTCCGAATGCCGAAAAGTATTTAGCCGGAAAGAGTCTGAACGCCGAAGTGCTCGCAGAGGCGGCGAAGATCGCGCTCGCCGACGCCAAGCCACTCGAGAAGAACGCTTACAAAGTGCCGTTGGCCCAAACGCTCGTGCGCCGTGCGTTGGCCAGGGCGGGAGGTGTCAATGCCTAACGAATCACCCGAACCACTCAAGTCGCCATTCTGCGGATCGCTGCGTTCGAAGAAATACTTCATGCTCGATCGACTCGCGACCAGCGCCGACGAATATCTCGACGCGACAAATCACGTCTGGTGCTGTGAAACACAGGAAGTTATCGGGCCTGACAACCGGCGCGTCGACGCCGAGCGGTGCGGACCGGGCCGCGCCTGCTATACATCTGCCATCAAAGGCTTATAATCTGTGTGAATCTGTGATGTTTTTTGGAGGTAGGAAGTGCGAAAAGGATTAATTCTTGCGTTAACGATAATCATTGCGGCGAGCGCGCTCGTCTTCAGTTCGCAGGCTGAAAACGTGAGTATGCGCGGAGACTATGTAGAAGTGCGCACGGCGAGCGTGTTTGCGGGTGCGTGTCATTATAACGGTGAAGTTGTGACGACCGGGCGCGACGGGATGATGGCGTGGAACGTCACTAACGGGCAGTGGCAGGGTACAGATCTCAGCGGCGTGCGCGCGATCGCGATCGTCAGCGCCGACGTGAATCTCGCCGAAGACAACGCGGCACGAACTTCCGAGATCATTATCGACTCAAGCGCCTCGCGCGCACAGTCTGTCGCGATGCTCAATGCGCTCAAAGAAAAATATGCTGCCGCACTCGGCACGATTGCTGAAGTGCGCAGCGCTCCGATCCGTTTTGAACATAGCGGTCGCGCTTACAACGTGGTAACGAACGAAGCGGCAATCAGTGTTGAAGCAATGCCGAACGACTTGTGCTGCAAGATGCCGAACCTCGTCTGGTACACACCGTTCGTTGGTCTTGAAAACCGCAAGGTAGGCTACACATCCAAAGCGCTCTACAACGGCAAGGTCGTCGGCGACCCATGGTCGCGCTCCGGCGAGAACAGCGCCTTCTACGGATCATTCTCCCTGTAATCCGCGTTTTCAATCCGTGTCATCCGCGTTAAATGCTGACGAACGCCGCCGGCAATCCCGCGGATGACACACTCACCACCACCTTCCCTTTTCGCTCGACACTGATCTGCGCTCGCCCGTTGTAAAGCTCGACTCTGCGCGCCGTGATCGATGTTCCGAGGTTATCGATCAGACGCCCGTCGCCGGCGAGGCCGAAGCGCACCGCGTTCCGCGCGTCGAGACACAACACTCCCTTCGCATCAACCGCCCTGACTTCCAACGTCGAGACATCATCGACCGCACGCAACTCTTCAAGTATCAACTTCGCGGGCTTGTCCCACTTCTCCGTCAGATACACAAACCTGATCTCATCTTCGATACCTTTGCTGCCGACCGCACGCAATACATTCTCGCCCTCTTTAAACTTCACGAGCCAACGCAACCCCGCCGCCGGAAAGTCCTGGCTCTTACGATTCTTCACACCCGCCGAAACGCCATTCACAAACAACTCCACCGCCGGACAGTTTGAGTAAACCTTTACGAGCTTCGCCTCATCACGCTCGCCCCAACGCACCGGCCGCGAATGACCGTAAATATGGACCATCAAGTGCTCGGCCCAGTACGACTGAAATACAAAATAGCCTTCCTTCAACGTGAAGTCGCGTTCGATCAACCCTTTCTGATTGACGCGCGGCACCGGATTTCCCGGCCGCAAAGTGGTCGCGAAGTCTTTGAAGATCCACTGCGCCGATCCGGTCAACTCCGGCATCGTTTCCTGCTCTTTCAAGTGCCAGTCAAACAGGTTGCAAATGTAAGTCTCAGACCAATCGCCTTCAGTGGGAGCGCGTGTGAGAACCTGCTCAGCCGTTTCGGAATGGCGGCGCGCGTGACTGTCGCCGCCCCATTCCATGTGCAGAAAATGATCGACCTTCTTCATCTCCGCTTCGGTGCGTGTTTTGTAGTCGGTGTAACGACCTTGATACCAGCCCGCCCAGATCGACGGTGAGTAAACGTCGACGATGTCTTTGCAGAAGTCGCAACGACGAATAGCAGTCTTGCGCGAAGGATCGAGCGTGTGCGAGAGAGTGTTGAGCTCGGTCATGAAGGCGCGAATCTTGTCTTTGTCAAATTCTTCGAAGTCGCCGGGCCAGTCGTTCTCGTTGCCGATGCCCCAGATAATGATCGACGGATGATTGCGATGCTGATCGATCATGTTGCGCAACATGCGGCGCGCCTGTTCCTTGTAAACTTCGCCGCCGAGTCCACCGCGACACCACGGAATCTCTTCCCAAACAAGCAAGCCCAGCTCGTCGCAAAGATCGAGAATGATGCGCGACTGCTGGTGATGACCGAGGCGGATGAAGTTAGCGCCGAGATCTTTTATGAGACGCATCTCTTTGCGCATCATTTCGCGGGTCATGGCGGATGCGACGCCCGCGTGATCTTCGTGACGCTGCGTGCCGCGTATCAGTAAACGTTCGCCATTGAGCTTGAATGGTCCACCTTTGACAAACTCAAACGTCCGCAGTCCGAACCGTTCGCGGACCATCATCGGTCCATGAATACTCTTAAGGGTGACTTCGCAGCGATAAAGCGACGGCCTTTGTGGTGACCAGTGCTCGGGTTTGTCGATACTGAACGTAAAGAGGTTCTGAG
>JBKPJP010000280.1:0-6438 GCA_046730735.1 Acidobacteriota bacterium
CCGCTGAACTGCGCCACTATCTCGACAAGTGGATCCGGCGAATGCGTCCGGTCTACATGGGTGTATCGTTGCCCGCGAATTTCCACTTCCCGGCTGAAGACGCACGCGATCGATTGCTGCGCGAAGTTGTTCTGCCAGTAGCGAGGGAGCATGGACTTGCGTTGACCTTGATGGTCGGTGTGCGTCGTCGTGTGAACCCGAACCTGCGCGAGGCCGGCGATGGTGTTGGCAAAGCGGATGTGACGGCTGTTGAAAGAATGTGTGGTGAGTATCCGGACGTTAAGTTTTTAGCGACGTTTCTTTCGCGTGAGAATCAGCATGAGTTGTGTGTAGCGGCGCGAAAGTTCAACAACCTGATGCCGTTTGGTTGCTGGTGGTTTCTGAACAATCCCTCGATTGTTTCGGAGATCACGCGCGAGCGCCTGGAGTTGTTGGGCACGAGTTTCATCCCGCAACACTCGGACGCGCGCGTGCTCGAACAATTGATTTACAAATGGAAGCATGCCCGGAAAGAGATCGCTGACGCGCTCTGCGACACGTACGAGCAACTGTTGCTCAGCGGGCGTGCCGTCACGGCCGACGAGATCTCGCGCGACGTCAATCGCCTGTTTAGCGGGAATTGCAAGGAATGGATCGATCGCTCATCCACAGATTACACAGATTCTTTAAATCCTTCTGTGTAATCTGTGGATAAAAAACTAAAAAGAGGATGCCTGCTTGATTAACAAGAGAATCGTTGGGCTTATCGTTATCTCAGCATTCTGTTTGCCCCTGGCGCACATGAATTCACAGGAGAATCGTCCGGATTACAAGAACCCGCGTTTACCAGTCGAGCGACGCGTTGCCGATCTTTTGTCGCGTATGACGCTCGAAGAGAAAGTCGCGCAGTTGACCTGCCTCTGGGGCAATCGACCGCAAGTCAACCCGCAGACTGATTTCGCAACTGATCGAGGCGACTTCTCTCCTGAGAAAGCCGCGACGGTCATGAAGTACGGCATCGGCCAGATCGCGCGACAACGCGAACGAAAAGATCCGCGGGCAGGCGCGAAGTTTGCCAACGACGTTCAGAAGTGGTTGCTTGAAAACACGCGACTCGGCATTCCCGCGATCCTTCACGACGAGATCCTTCACGGTCACATGGCCCAGGGCAGCACCAGCTTTCCGCAACCAATCGCACTCGCGACCACCTGGGATCCGGAGTTCATCTTTAAGGTCTTCACTGCGGGCGCACTCGAGACGCGCGCACGCGGCAGCCACCAGGTGCTTGGTCCAAACCTCGATCTGGCGCGTGATGCGCGCTGGGGCCGCACTGAAGAGACGTACGGTGAAGATCCTTATCTGACTTCACGCATGGCGGTGGCGATCGTGAAAGCCTTGCAGGGGCCTGGACCAGGCGTTGACGAGAACCACGTCATCGCCACTGCTAAACATTTCACAGCGCATGGCCAGCCCGAAAGCGGAACGAACATTGGCCCCGTCAACTTTTCGGAACGTGCGTTGCGCGAATATTTCCTGCCGAGCTTCAAAGCTGCGGTGACTGAAGGCGGCATCATGAGTGTGATGCCTTCATACAACGAGATCGACGGTGTTCCTTCGCACGCAAACAAGTGGTTGCTGCAAAAAGTGCTGCGCGAGGAGTGGGGATTCAAGGGACACGTCGTCTCGGATTATTACGCGATTCCGCAGATGATGGATCTGCATCACCTCGCGGCGGACAAGGCGACAACTGCGAAGCTCGCAATCGAAGCCGGTGTTGACGCTGAGACTCCGGATCCCGATGCGTTTCCGCTGCTCGTACAGCTCGTGAAAGAAGGAAGAGTGTCGGAGGAGACGATCAATCAGGCCGTCGCGAGAAACCTGCGCGCGAAGTTTCTGCTCGGCCTATTTGAAAATCCTTACGTTGACGTCGAGCGCGCGGCGCGTGTGACGAATTCGGCTGAGCATCAGGCGCTCGCGGCTGAAGCAGCACGAAGATCGATCACCCTCCTGAAGAATGAAAACAATCTGCTGCCGTTGAACTTGACCACGCTGAAGTCGATTGCAGTGATTGGACCAAATGCGGCGCAGGTGCATCTCGGTGGTTACAGCGATGTACCCGGGCGCGGTGTCAGCGTGCTTCAGGGCATCAAAGACAAGGTTCGTGACCGCGTTAAGGTTTTTTATGCTGAAGGGTGCAAGATAACTAAAGAAGGCGGCGACTGGTTTGCTGACACCGCTCATCTTGCAGACGCGGCGGAAGATCAGAAGTTGATTGCTGAAGCGGTGCAAGTCGCGAAGGCTTCCGATGTGGCGTTGCTCGTGCTCGGCAGCAACGAGGACACCAACAAGGAAGGTTGGGCCGACACGCACCTTGGGGATCGCGATAGTCTCGATTTAGTCGGGCGACAGAATGATCTCGTCAAGGCAGTGCTCGAGACCGGAAAGCCGGTAGTTGTAATGCTTATTAACAGTGGTCCACTCTCGATTAACTATATCGCCGAGAATGTTCCGGCGATTCTTGAAGGATTTTATTTAGGCCAGGAGACTGGCGTCGGCGTCGCTGATGTTCTGTTCGGTGATTACAATCCGGCGGGCAAACTGACGATCAGTTTTCCGCGTACGGTGGGCCAACTGCCGCTCTACTACAACCGCAAGCCAACGGCGCGCCGGGGGTATCTCTTCGCGAACAAGGAGCCGCTGTTTCCGTTCGGCTTTGGACTCAGCTACACGACGTTTTCTTACTCGAACCTGAAAATTAATCCCGCGCGGATCGGCCCTGCTGATAATACGCACGTTAGCGTTACAGTCACGAACACCGGCAAACGGGCAGGGGATGAGATTGTTCAGCTTTACATTCGCGATCTGGTGAGTTCCGTTACGCGACCAATCATGGAACTAAAAGACTTCAGGCGGATCTCGCTGGCGGCGGGTGAGAGTAAGACGGTTGAGTTTGTGATTACGCCTGATAAGCTTTCGTTTCTTAATCTCGATATGAAGAGCGTCGTCGAGCCGGGATGGTTCGACATCATGGTGGGAACGAGTTCGGTAAAGTATGAGACAGTCAAACTCGAAGTCACGAAGTAGTTGTAGCCGTTAAAAGACGTACCGAGAGCGCCAACGGCGCGAAATATAATAGCCAGGGGCAAGCGCGAAGCGCGTCGCCCCTGGTAGCAAAAAGCCCAGAACGTTAAGGCCTGAAAGGCCGAAATACCTATTACGCCCTTTCAGGGCTGCATCGTGTTTTTGAACATTGATCCAGGGGCGACGTCCCGACAAGTCGGGACTTGCCCCTGGCTTTCATATTCCGCGCCGTTGGCGCTGCGATACTATGCTTGCAACTCTTAAGACAAAGCGTTTGGCTGCATTGTGTGTGCTCTTAATCGGTTCGGGTTTCTTCGTAGAGTCGAAGCCGGTACCGGCCGGGGCGCCGGGCGCGGCGTCGAGGCCGGCGCCGGGCACGGCTGTCTTAAAAGATGCCTTCAAAAACGACTTTATGATCGGCGCCGCATTGAACCGCCGGCAGATCTTCGAAGAAGACACTCGCGGTGCGGCGATCGTGCGCGCGCATTTCAATTCGATCACGCCGGAAAACGTTTTGAAGTGGGCACTGGTCCATCCCGAACCGGGACGCTACGACTTCGCGGCTCCAGATCGTTTTGTCGAGTTTGGCGAAAAGCACGGCATGTTCGTCGTGGGCCATACTCTCGTTTGGCACAACCAAACTCCTCGTTGGGTTTTTGAAGACGAGAAAGGCAACCCGCTCGATCGCGAGACTTTGCTGAATCGCCTGCGCGAGCATATCTTCACAGTCGTCGGACGCTACAAAGGTCGAATCAAAGGCTGGGACGTGGTCAACGAAGCTCTAAATCAGGACGGCACGATGCGGCAGTCGCCATGGTTCAAGATCATCGGTGATGACTACCTCGTCAAGGCTTTTCAATTTGCTCACGAAGCGGATCCGAATGCTGAACTCTACTACAACGATTACGATCTGGAACTTCCCGCGAAGCGTGCCGGCGGTGTTGAGTTGATAAAGAAACTGAAAGCCGCGGGCGCCCCGATCTCCGGGGTCGGTTTGCAGAATCATAACCTGATGGACTGGCCTACAGTCGCGGATGAAGACGCGACTATCACCGCGTTCGAAAAGCTGGGCGTTAAAATTCATATCACCGAGCTCGATGTTGACGTGCTTCCCCGGACGACCAGGCCGGGTGCAGATTACGCAGTTGACGTAACGGTAACTCCGCAGTTGAATCCTTATGTGGATCGCTTGCCCGACGCGCAGCAGTTAGCTCTCGCGAAGCGTTATGCTGAACTATTTCAAGTTTATCTAAAACATCGCGACGCGATTGAGCGTGTAACTTTCTGGGGCGTTGCCGACGGCGATTCATGGCTCAACAACTGGCCCATGAAAGGCCGCACGAACTATCCGTTGCTCTTTGATCGTCTCGGCAGACCCAAGCCCGCGCTGGCTGCGGTCATCGCCGTTAACGTTAAGCCACAAAAAGGCACAAGAGGTACCAATGAATAATCATAATTATCAACCGAAACCGGAACACAAGTTCACCTTTGGTCTATGGACCGTCGGCAATCGCGGGCGCGATCCGTTTGGTGATGCGACGCGGCCGAGTATCAGCCCGGTAAAGATAGTCAAGTGTCTCAGCGAGCTTGGTGCTTACGGTGTGAACTTGCACGACAACGACCTCGTGCCGATCGACGCCAACGCATCTGAACGCGATCGCATCGTGCGCGAGTTTAAGCAGGCGCTCGACGACTATGGCATGAAGGTGCCGATGGCGACTACGAATCTCTTTTACGATCCGGTTTTCAAGGATGGTGCGTTCACTTCGAGCGATCCGCGCGTGCGCTTGTATGCGTTGCAAAAGACGATGCGCTCAATGGACCTTGGGGCGGAGCTCGGTGCGAAGATCTACGTGTTCTGGGGCGGTCGCGAAGGCGCCGAAGTTGACGCGGCGAAAGATCCGCGCGAAGCGCTGAAGTGGAATCGTGAAGCGCTCAACTTCCTCTGCGAATACTCGATCGATCAAGGTTACGACTATCGCTTCGCGCTCGAAGCGAAGCCGAACGAGCCGCGCGGCGATATTTATCTACCGACGACGGGCGCGATGCTCGGTTTCATCGCCACACTCGATCACGCGGAGATGGTTGGTGTGAATCCTGAAGTCGGGCACGAGCAGATGTCAGGGCTCAACTTCTATCACGTCGTGGCCCAGGCAATTGAGGCGGGCAAACTCTTTCACATCGATCTCAACGATCAAAAAGGTCCGCGGTTCGATCAGGATCTGCGGTTTGGTTCGGAGTCGATCAAAAACTTGTTCTTCCTCGTGCGGTTACTGGAGAGTGCCTACGATGGACCACGGCATTTCGATGCGCATTCTTATCGCAGTGAAGATGAGGAAGGCGTGTGGGCGTTTGCGGCGGGATGCATGCGCAATTATCTGATTCTAAAAGAGAAGGCACGGCAGTTTGATGAGGATCAGGAGGTTCAATCACTGCTTGCTGGGATACATAGCGGTGGACCTATCGAGCCGCTGGGGCGATACAGTACGGAGAAGGCGAAGCAAGTAAAGGAGATGTCACTCGATCGCGTTGAGTTAGCAAGCAAGCCTCTGCCGTACGAGCGTCTGGACCAGTTGACGGTTGATATTCTCTTTGGGGTCCGTTAGGAGTGGGAAAGAGATCTCGCGCAAAGGCGCAAAGACGCAAAGAAAGCTACCTGGAGCCCGGCAGGCTTTGCGTCTTTGCGCCTTTGCGCGAAATATTCTCTTGCCTGCTGGTCGTTCTGCTAGCTTTTCCGCTCATTCACGCGCAGTCGCCACCACCTTACAAAAACCCCAACCTCCCGATTGAAACACGCGTCAACGATCTCGTCTCGCGTATGACGCTCGAAGAGAAAGTCCTGCAGATGCAGAATGCCGCACCGTCGATCGAGCGTCTCGGCATTCCTGCTTACGACTGGTGGAACGAAGCCCTGCACGGTGTCGCGCGCGCCGGTTACGCCACCGTCTTCCCGCAAGCCATCGGTCTCGCTGCTACCTGGGACACGAAGTTGATGCACGAAGTCGCCGACGTCATCTCCACCGAAGCGCGCGCGAAGCACCACGAGTTTGTTCGTAACAATCAACACGCTCGCTACCAGGGACTCACGTTCTGGAGTCCTAATATCAACATCTTTCGCGATCCCCGCTGGGGTCGCGGTCAGGAAACGTACGGCGAAGATCCTTACCTCACCGCAAGACTTGGTGTTGAATTCGTCAAGGGACTACAAGGTAATGATCCACGCTACTTCAAAGTGATCGCGACACCGAAACACTACGCGGTCCATAGTGGTCCGGAACCGGAACGCCACAGCTTCGACGCGAAAGCCTACGAACGAGATCTGCGCGAGACGTATTTGCCTGCCTTCCGCGCCACTATCGTCGAAGGCAAAGCGTATTC
>JBKPJP010000281.1:0-4600 GCA_046730735.1 Acidobacteriota bacterium
GGCATACGAAAGATGAAGGCGTGAGCTGGGAGTTCCAGCAAACAAACTCACTCAACTGGCTCGAGGACGTGAAGTTTCTCGATGCAAATAACGGCATCGCAGTCGGTTCCGGCGGCACGATCCTGCGCACCGAAGATGGCGGTCAAAACTGGAAGCGCGTCGACCGAAATCTGAAGGAGTGGTTGTATGCGCTCGCTTTCGCTGATGCACAACGCGGTTACATCGTCGGCGCGCGCGGGATCATCCTGCGGACCGACGATGGTGGCGTGACGTGGAAAGATCTCGAGAGTGGCTTAAGCAGCAACTTGTTTGCGGTCGCACTGGCCAATCGTAACGACGTGCTCGTAGTTGGCGATCAGGGAAGCATCATTCACAGCGCCGATGCCGGGCAGACGTGGGAACTTCAGCCGACGATTACGAGTTCGGCGTTGTTCTCGATTGCTTATCGCGGCGGGACGAACGTTTGGGTGGCAGGACGCGGCGGCGCGATCCTGCGACGCTCAGATCCGATTGCGACCGTGAGCATCCCGGTTACGCGCATCGCGCCGGTTTTGAGGGGTGGATCGGCGAAGCTGGATGAGCCGGTTGATACGGACGACATTCCGAAGGCAGTGCGCCCGAAGAAGCCCGTAAGACCGTAAATTCCTAACAAGTCAGGAAGAGGGGCTTGCCCCCGCTGCTGGACTAATTCAATAAGCAGCGGGGGCAAGCCCCTCTTCCTGACTTGTTAGGAATGGACGATAGCTGGCTAAATCAAAACCTGACCCGGTGTTCCTTGGCGTACGAGTAAGCGCAGTACGCGGAGACGATGTGACAAACCCAGCCGAGCGTGCCGCCCGTCCCAATCCAGAATCCCGGCGTCAGGATTAGCCATAGCACTCCCGCCAGGATCCGGCCGTTATAGATTTGGCCAACGCCCGGAATAATTAAACTCAGGAAACCTGCCAGAATTGGATCGCGCATCGTATCAAGCTACCTCCAACGTGGAACCTCATACGACGATGACCGGCGTTTTGTTCGTTCTTAGCGTTCGCCGTCCGTCCGGCGCACGTCAACGATCTCGCCGCGAAAGGTCTTCAGCATCTGCTGCACCACGGGACTGTTTTCAGCCATCTGGCGCAGCCGCTGCTTTTCGAGTCGTTCCTCATCATCGCGACTGAGTGGCTCACCTTCCGCCCGCGGGTCTTTGACGACGATCCTGATGCCGATCTCGTTCCCGGTAACCTGGTAACACGCCTCGCGTATGAACTTCACGTTCTCCGGCTTCGAAAGCGTGTCGCGGAAGTGGCGCGTGTCTGGTGCGAACTCGATGCACAACTCGTTGTCTTCAAACCTGGTTGCCTGCGCGGCTTCGAGCGCAGTCACCAGCAACATCTTGCGCTGATTCTCCAGTACCGCTTTAACTCGCTCGATTGTGGACAACTCGACGACCGGTGCAACGGGAATCTCTTCGACCGTGGTCTCGGCAGCCGGCGTTTCGAGTGCCGGAGATGCGGCGACTGCGGCAAAGGACGATCCCGCCGGCCGGGAACTTGCCGTGGTTCGCGGAGGATTCGTTTTGCTCGGGCTGCCGCTCGAACCCGATGGCGTGCGGCTCGATGAAGTGTCGGCACCCGTTTCGAGCGCATTTAATCGTTGAAGGATCTCGTTGATACTCTCGACGCCGCGTAGTTCCATCAGTTTTACAACGCCGATTTCCAACTGGTAACGCGGCTGAGTGGCGGCTCGAAGCTTCGTTTCCGTCTCGGCCAGCGAATGAAAGAACCGCACCAGGTCCGACTCGGAAAACAACTCCGCCTGTCGCTTCAACTCCTGCGGCTCGCAAACAGCCGATTCGAGCAGTTCCTGATTGCCGGAAACTTTCGTCACCAGCAGATCTCGGAAGTGCGCCAGCAGATCGCGACAAAAGTTTCTGAGGTCGTGACCACGCATCACGATGTCGTCGATTGCAGTAATTGCTTCCGCGGGTTTGTTATCGGCAATGCTGTCGATGATCCGTTTGAGAATGTCGGCGCCGGCGACACCGAGCGCCATCTCAACGTCGGCTTTCTTGATCGTATTACCGGCGAAACTGATCACCTGGTCCAACGCCGATTGCGCATCGCGCATTGAACCCTCCCCGGTGCGCGCGATCTCGCGCAGCGCATCGTCAGGAATCGAGATCTTCTCTTCCTTCGCGATCAGTTTCAGGCGCTCGAGAATCTTCGCCGTGGCAATCGTGCGAAACTCAAACTGCTGGCAACGTGAAAGAATCGTTTCCGGAACTTTGTGACGCTCGGTCGTCGCCATGATAAAGACCACGCGCGGCGGCGGCTCTTCGAGTGTCTTCAGCAACGCGTTGAATGCCGCACCGGAGAGCATGTGAACTTCGTCTATGATGAAGACTTTGTAACGATCGCGCGCGGGAGCGATGCCGACACTCGCGATGATCGCATCGCGCACGTTATCGACGCCGGTGTTCGAAGCAGCGTCGATCTCCTGCACATCGATCGAGCGGCTCTCAGTGATCTCGCGACACGATGGACATTGTGTGGGATCGTCGGAACGACAAGGCGCCGGTGTGGGCTGCGGCGACTTGTGACAATTCAGTGCTTTAGCCAGTAGGCGGGCGCTGGTGGTTTTACCAACGCCACGAGCGCCCGAGAACAGGTAAGCGTGATGTAACCGCTGATGCTCGATCGCATTGCGGAGCGTGCGTGTGATTGGTTCCTGGCCTGTTACTTCGTCGAAGGTCTGGGGACGCCATTTGCGAGCGATTACTTGATAGGCCATGGAGTTTTAGTTTCGAGACATATATGGTGTCGGATATTTTCTTAAGAGCTTCCAGGCGATGGTTAAGACGTCGTCATCATCCACTCGCACGATCTTAAAGGTGACGAGGGTGTCGGCCGTATCATAAAGGATCGACCGGAGCACATAAGTCGTATTTAGTGTCGCCGTCAGATGATAGTTATACCGTATCCCTTCGACGGTTGCACCCTCCATCCAGCGTCGTTGTTCAGCTCTTGCATGCTCCAAGTCTGCAGCAGGTATATGTTGAGCGAGAAACTGCACCGCAGGAGAGTCTGAACTGACGTTCTCAATCGGTATGTCACCGAGGCTTGTGAGTAAGCTGTAATTCCCACCGGCCCAAACGGAAAAAAGTTGTCCGCGTTCGAGGTAGATAGCGGCGCTATTGACGTATTCGTGTGTTCGTTCGGCAAATGAGTAAAAGGCCCCGCCTCCATCAATCGTAAGCGGTCGTCTGTATGGAAAATGAAACTTGTCGAAGTAGTCCCGAGGCAGTAAACGAATCAATCCAGTGTCAGGCTGGCGCAGAAACTCTGCGTATTTTGCGCGGTCCTCTTCTGTTGGCGCCAGGAAAGCGTTTTCGAGCTTGTTGAGTTCCACGCGTTTAGCGGCAATCTCTTTCACAATGTCTTCACGTGACCGAGTTTGGGCGCAGATTGAAAGGGAGCTAAATATTAACGCGATAATGAACCCTATGGTGACAAAGAGCTTTTTCATCGGGATACACTCCTTTAGTTTGAGTTCTGCCTAAGGGAGAGAGTGACGTGAGACACGGGTTACTGCGAACTATCTGGCCAGACCCCGGACTTTCCCGCAACACACGCTGCCGTTGCTACCGTTGCTCCGTTCCCGGCCTGGCGGGGTTCACAAAGCGAGCGTTGTGCGGAGCCCGGGATCTGATAACTAAATCTCTGTCTTTCGATGCGCCATCATCCGCAAGAGTGCATTGATGCCGAGATGAAGCAGCGCGTAGGAGATTATCGCTATTACTATCGGCAGGAGCAATGTGTGGCCGCTATCCGTGCTCGGGCTGGCGACAATCCCGCGAAAAGGCGCGTAAAACGGGTTGCTGACCGTAACGATAAACTGAACGAATCCGGCGGTGCTTCGCGCTGCCATCAGCGCGAGGAGAAAACGCATCCCGAGCAGCGCGTAGATTACCCAGAAGATGTAATCGACAATCTGCGAGATTCGCGCGAGCCCTCGCGAACGTTCGACTTCGCGCTCAGTGTCAATGACCTCGTTAACAGCTTTCGAACGAAACTCACCGGCAACGTGATCTATTCGCTCTGATTCGCCGGGCGTTGCTTTCGTGGCGGCGCGTGCACCTATCTCAGCCTGTACTTCGCCTTCAACCTGGCTCTTTACTGACTCGTGTTGTGCCGCGCGTCTTGCTTCGTCGATCGCTAATTTATCGTCACTCATGGTGTGTTACTGGCGGAGAGGGTGGGATTCGAACCCACGGAACGGTTTCCCGTTCACAGCATTTCCAGTGCTGCCAGTTCAACCACTCCTGCACCTCTCCAACTTACTGGCAAATAAAAATCTGGCGGAGAGGGTGGGATTCGAACCCACGGTGGGCGTTAACCCACTCCGGTTTTCGAGACCGGTGCACTAATCCACTATGCGACCTCTCCGCGTCTTTATTCGATTCTTCTACTCCGGAAAAATTCCTGCATGAGCGCGCGGCATTCCGACTCCAATACGCCTGCGCTGATCTCGATACGATGATTCAAAAAGTCAGTATCGCAGATGCGAAACCTGCTCGTTACTGCGCCTGCGCGTGCATCAGCCGCGCCGTAAATCAAAC
>JBKPJP010000282.1:0-6116 GCA_046730735.1 Acidobacteriota bacterium
TTGGCGCCGATCCGCTGAAGATGTCGTCCTTAATCGACAACAAAGCGCTCACCAAAGACATCGCCGACATGCTGCAGATGGTTGTGACTGCGCGCTTGAATGTTCTGATCTCAGGTGGTACCGGCGCCGGTAAAACTACCCTCCTCAATGCGCTTTCAGCCTTCATTCCGGAAAACGAACGCATCGTCACCATCGAAGACTCGGCCGAACTTCAACTCCAGCAGCCGCACGTCGTCCGTCTTGAGACCAGGCCGCCGAACATCGAAGGTCGTGGTGAAGTTACGCAAAGAGATCTGGTTCGCAACTCACTTCGTATGCGTCCCGATCGCATCGTGATCGGTGAGGTCCGTGGCGGTGAAGCGATCGATATGCTCCAGGCTATGAACACCGGTCACGACGGCAGTTTGACGACCATTCACGCCAACACACCACGCGACGCTATGGCCCGGCTCGAGACGATGATTCAGATGACCGGCATGCGCTTGTCCGATCGCGCGATGCGCCAGCAGATCGCGTCGGCGATCAACCTCGTCGTGCAGGTCGCGCGAATGTCTGACGGTTCACGACGCGTCACCTCCATTTCCGAAATCACCGGCATGGAAGGTGAAACGATCACCATGCAGGAGATCTTCCAGTACGAGCGCACCGGCGTCGACCAGCAGGGGCAGGTGCTCGGACGTTTCCGCCCGACCGGAATTCGCCCACGATTCACCGAACGACTGAAGGCTTGCGGCATGCAGTTGCCACGCGTGTTCTTCGAGGAGATGTAATTCACCATGATCATATCTTTTCTCGTATTCGTGTTTGCGCTGTTCCTCGTGTTGGGCGCTTACCTGTTTGCGACTCACGGAACAGACAAGAAGCGCACGGCGCTGCAAAAGCGTTTGTCGGAAGCGCTGCTTCACTCCGCTCACACCGAAGACATCGAGGTGGTGCTCGCTCGCAACGAGTTGATGAGCGAGATCCCCTGGATGAACCAGATGATGCTCAACCTTCAGGCGACGTTCCACCTGAAGCGAATGTTGGACCAGGCGGATCTGCATATTACGCCATCGCGACTGCTGATGTTTTCATTCCTCGCAGGCATGCTCGGAGCATTGGCCGCATCGGTGTTAACAATTTTTATTCCGATCATGATCCTCTCGGGCCTCGTCTGTGCTTCGTTGCCACTGATGCACGTTTGGTACAAGCGCAAGAAGCGCTTTGATGCGTTTCTCGAGCAGCTTCCCGATGCACTCGACCTCGTTAGCAGGGCGCTCAGCGCAGGCCATGCGTTCCCCGAAGCGCTACACATGGTCTCGACGGAAATGCCGGAGCCATTGGCCACCGAGTTTCGCAAGGCTTACGAAGAACAGAACCTGGGTTTGTCAGTGAAGCTGGCGCTCGAGAATCTCACGCAGAGAATGCCGTTACTCGATCTGAAGATGTGTGTGACCGCCATCATGATCCAGCGCGAGACCGGCGGTAATCTCGCCGAGATACTCGAGAAGGTTGCTTACACGATTCGTGAGCGCTTCCGCATCCTGGGCGACTTAAAAACGCTGACAACCAGTTCGCGTATGTCGGCGTGGTTGTTGTGCGGATTACCGATCTTCGTCGCGATAATGGTCACATTCCTGAATCCGGAGTACATGAGCGTCATGTGGATGGACCCACGCGGCCACTACCTGATCGCGATAGCTCTGGGCATGCAGATCACCGGTATGTTGATCGTCCGAAAGATCCTGAAAATTCAGATCTAAGTCACTGTCGAGCCGAGAAAAGCAATGATACTAATAATCGCCATCTCCCTTTTCTTTTGTATCTCACTTGGAATGCTGGGTGTTTACTGGTTGCTCTACCGGCCGCAGAGTGCTGCGACTGAAAGACTGCGCCGGCTCGGCGGTTCGAATGAAGGTAGCATTACTCAAAGCGCGCAATCGGTAGTGGTACCGGATGACAGGCCGGCAACCGAACTGGCCCAACGCCTCGCGCAGCCACTCAACAAGCTGCTGCCGCCGTCAGCGACCGAAGCGAAGAAGCTGCAAAAGAAACTGATGCATGCCGGTTTTCGTTCGGCGGAATCCCCGATCATCTATCGCGCGATTCAACTGGCTTCGATGGCAGGCTTCCCGTTGCTAGTGGCAGGCGTTTGCGCATTGACCGGGCGGGCGCTGAACGATGCCGTGATTTATATCATCATCGCGTTCGTTGCCGGTTTCTTCCTGCCGCGTTACATGCTGAATCGAATTATCTCAAAACGCCAGCGACTCATTCGTTGGGGACTTGCGGACGCGCTCGACTTAATGGTCGTTTCAGTTGAAGCGGGTTTGGGTTTGAACGCAGCGATGGTGAAAGTCGCGAGTGAACTGAAGGATGTACACGGGCCAGTCGCGACTGAGTTTGAGCTCGCCAATCTCGAAATCCGCGTTGGTCGCGACCGCGATGAAGCGTTGCGCAACCTTGCCGAGCGAACTGGTGTTGACGATCTTCGCAGCCTCGTCGCAATGCTGATCCAGACAGACAAGTTTGGTACTTCGATCGCGAAGGGCCTGCGCGTGTTTTCAGATTCACTGCGCACGAAGCGACGCCAGCGCGCCGAACAGGCGGCACAGAAAGCCGCGGTCAAGTTGTTGTTCCCGCTGGCATGTTTCCTGTTTCCGACACTTTTCATAGCAATCCTTGGCCCTGCTTTCCTTAACCTCATTGACGTTATGGGTGACATGTAGAGGAGTGGACCAATGAACAAACGTAGAGCCATTGCGATTCTGATAGCCTTCATATTGACCATCGGTGCGACTGCCATGTGGAGTGCTTCCACGATCTCGCGCGAGGGAGATCCCGACGCAATCGTGCTGGAAGATTCAGGTGTTGAAGCCGGCAACGCCGAGCAGCCGAAGAAGAAGGGCGGAAACAAGGTCGTCAAGGTGCTGACAGCGCCATTCAAAGCTTTCGGCAAACTGTTTGGCGGTGGTGACGACACGAACAAGATCACCCGCATGACTGAGAAGGACGCCGAGCGCTTCGAGAGTGTAGGCGTTACGAGAATTGAAGACGCGCGTCACCAGTCAGTAAAGAGAGACACGTCGTCAGCTTCAGCGCGTGAGCATCTGGAAATCGGACGTCAGTTCCTGCTCGATGGTAATTACAACGAAGCGGTTTCGGAGTTGAGTCTGGCGGTTTCACTCGATTCGAAGTTGAGCGAAGCTCACAGTCTTTTAGGTGTGGCTTACGACAAGAAGGGCTTTGCCGACCGCGCTAAAGACTCATTCGAGCGGGCCGTGAAGATGGATGAAGATGCGGATACGCTCAACAACCTCGGCTTCTCTTTCTATCAGAGTGGTAACTATCGCGCCGCTGTCGATCGTCTGAAGCGGGCAGCCAAACTGGCGCCGACTGACGAGCGCATTCTGAACAATCTCGGCCTGGCGTATTGCCGCCTCGGCAAGATCGACGAAGCCTACAAGGCTTTCACACGCGCCACTGGTCCATTGACCGGCAATCTCAACACCGCGAAGATGCTCGAGCGGTTTGGTCGTGAAGACGACGCGATTCGTTACTACGAAGCAGCACGCCAGATCGATCCTGTCAACACGCTCGCGCTCCGTCGCCTGGCTGATCTTTACCAGCGCATCGGCCGCGCCAGTGAATCCGAAGCTGCGCGCACAGCTTTAGCACTTGCTTCCAATAGCACTAACAACTCCGGTAAATAAGGAAACTCACATGTCGCACACCGCAATACTGACACGCGCGGAAATCGAAAGCATGGGCCCGCCACTGCCCGAAGAGATTACAGATACCGGCATCTCGGAAGGTTTTCTCTGCGATCTCGCACTGAAACACGTGGCCATGCTTCCGGAGCCGACGACCACCGCTGTCGCCGAACGCATCAACTTGCCGCGTACGCTTACCGAAGATCTGCTTCAGAAGCTGTACCGCGAAAAGCTGATCGAAGTGAAGATGCAGTCGGCGATCGGTTCAACACGCTATGCGATGTTGGACCATGGTTGGGATCGTCTTGCGCGGTTGTTGTCAGTCTGCGGCTACGTTGGACCAGCGCCGGTCTCGCTGCGCGATTACTCCCACATGATGAAGCTCCAGTCGATTCCGTCTAACACGGCGGACATGGACACCGTGCGGCAGGCTTTTCACGATCTGGTACTGCCGGAGTCGTTGTTACAGACCCTCGGCTGTGTCATCAACTCGCGTCGTTCGCTGTTTCTAACCGGACTGCCAGGTACAGGGAAGACTGCCGTTGCCGAACGTATCAATGGCGCGTTGGCCGGCGGGATCTGGATTCCACATGCAGTCGAGATCGACGGGCAGATCATCCGCGTGTTCGACTCGCACTGTCACGAACCAATGCCGGCGGATGAAACTCCGCTCGACTTCGACCGTCGCTGGGTGCTGATTCAACGTCCGCTCGTCGTTGTTGGTGGTGAGTTGACGCTCGAGAATGCCGACCTGACGTGGAGTGAGGCCGCCAAGTTTTATGAAGCTCCGTTTCAGATGAAGTCAAACGGCGGGACTTTGGTGATTGACGACTTCGGTCGCCAGCGAGTTGCGCCACAGGATCTTTTAAACCGCTGGATCGTACCGCTGGAACGGCGCGTTGATTATCTCGCGCTGCACACCGGAAAGAAGATTGAAGTTCCGTTTGAGCAGCTCGTCGTGTTCTCGACGAACCTTGAGGAAAAGGACCTCGCTGACCAGGCCTTTCTGCGACGCATGGGTTATCGAGCACGCGTCGAGCCACCCACACCCGGGGCGTATACGGCGATCTTCAAACATCAGGCGGGCAGGCGTGGCATAACCGTCGAACAGCCAGTGTTGGACCACATCCTGACGAAGTATCGCGTGGAGCGACGGCAGATGAAGGGCTGCGAACCGCGCGACTTGCTGGATCGAGCCACGGACATTTGCTTGTTCGAGAATCAGAGTCTGAAGTTGACTCCGCAGATCGTTGACGTCGCCTGGCGCAATTACTTCGGTACGTCACACTCGTTCGCCACGGCCGAGCCATCGGATCCTTTGGAGCTCTAATGATCAGATCCGCCAACATCCGCGTTTATCTGTGTTCTATCTTTGTGCTCGTCTGTTCGAGTTACGCATTTTCACAGACGACACAAACCAGGTTGAAGCTTGCCGACGGCTCTTACATGACGGTCGATGATGCATGGGAGTCGCCGCAGGGAGTGTGGTACCGGCAGGGTGGAATCAGTCATCTGCTCGCAAAAGAAAAAGTAAAAAAGATCGAACGCACCGACCCGACAGTTACAACTCCTCCCGCGAGCACAAACGACGACGATCATTTCGAAGTCCCGGAAGTCGTCGCTGAGAAACGGCCTACGAGCGGCACGTACGACAAACCTTCGTGGATCTATCTCAAAGGCGGTGCTCGTGTCGAAGCTGATAGCGCGACGCAGTCACCTGCTGGTGTCTGGTACAAACGCGGTCCGATGTCGATATTCCTCGATGCTGCACGTGTCGATCGAATCGAAGTTGAGGATGCTCCGATTGTCGCGCAGTCAGGGAAGAAGGCCAGTGGCTGGAGCACCGGCAGGACCGGTCTTGACAGTCTGATTCGTCAGAACGGTTACAAATACAACGTCGATCCGTATCTGATCTTCCTCGTGATGGAGCAGGAGTCGCACTTCAACACGGGAGCTGTTTCACCCAAAGGTGCGCGAGGCTTGATGCAGTTGATGCCGGGAACTGCGGCACGATTTGGCGTGCGACGCCCGCATGATGCGGCGCAGAATATATCCGGTGGCACGAGATACCTGAGAGAGTTGTTGAATCGTTTCAATAACCGCGTGGATCTCGTGTTGGCAAGTTACAACGCCGGTGAAGGCGCGGTCGCGAAGTTTGGAAACAAAGTGCCGCCATATCAAGAGACGCGTAACTACGTCAAGAAGATCGCGTATCGGTATAAACGAACAACTGCACGCACCCGGAAACCTCGAGATACTGAGTAGCGAGAGGGTAATTTCACGCAAAGACGCCAAGGTCACGCAAAGGCACAAAGGACAGCCATAATCTTCTTTGCGCCTTCGCGTGACCTTGGCGTCATTGCGTGAAAACCGGTTGGCCAAAATGTTACACGACGGCCCGATTCGAAGGCCCCTGTGGCACAA
>JBKPJP010000283.1:0-1613 GCA_046730735.1 Acidobacteriota bacterium
CATTGAACTTCTCCTGTGAAAAATCTTTGTTTACGTCGCCCCAGAAAACTTTATCTTCACTGCCTGGTTCGCGCACGATCGCTTTGTCTTTCGCGGCGCGGCCGGTGTGTTCGCCGGTATCGACGAGGATGGCGCCGTAATTTGAGAGTACGCCTTCACTGCGGCGTGCGATCTCTTCATAGAGTTCCGGTGTGTTGAGGTTCCAGTAAACGCGCGCGGGTTCTTTGATACCGTAGTTGTCTAATTCGTACGAAGTATTTTTTCGTCCCAGGTGTTCAGTCCTGCTGGCAGTGCGAATCGAGGCCATCAAAAGAGTCTCCAATCAAAGGCGAAGAAGTTCAATAGAGCAATGTAACGAGCGAGTCCGTTAACTCAGGGGATTTCCGGCACCTTGCGTTGTTGAGCAACTTGACGCACGGCATCGGAAAGATCGCGTGCGGCTCGTTCGATCCGGTCAGCCGCTGATTGCAGCGACTCGACTTCGTCAGGTGAACGCACCGCAACCGCAGCCAGGGCTGCGTCGATCTGTTCTCTCAAACGGTTTGCCTCATTTTCAGTTTCTTGTTCGGCGCGGGATTTTTGTGAAGCTGTTGCCTGCTGGTTCATTGCTGGATTATTTCGGTAAAGAAGAAGTATTCAAATTGCGCTACACTCAACTGCTTTTATCGAAGCGTTGAGACGCGACAGGCTAGTCTGACATTTGCGATTGAATCAGGCAAGTGCAGGTTACGGCTTTTGTCGCCTTAACGAACAAAGTCGACCAGTTGAGTGATGATCCCCGACAAAAAGCACTTCACAACCACCGAATGGAGACTCATACAACGGCTCAACACTCCCGCGAAGGTGCAGCGCTACTTCAGTGCGCTGGCGTACAACCGCGAAAACAACGGCAGCACGCTGCGATCGTTCCGTGAATTGATTAAAACCGACGAAGCTCACTGTCTGGAGGCTGGGGTTGGCGCCGCGGTTATTCTCGAACAGCATGGTCACCCGCCGCTGTTGCTCGATCTGGAGTCGCAGGACCTGTTGGACCACGTCATCTTTGTTTTTAAGGAGAGGGGACGCTGGGGGTCGATTGCGCGTTCGCGTGACGTCGGGTTGCACGGTCGCAAGCCTGTCTATCGCTCGTTGCGGGATCTGGCGTGGAGTTACTTCGATCCCTTTGTCGACTTCACGGGCCGGTTGAAAGGCTATGGCCTCACGAATCTCTATGATTTAGGTAACTACGACTGGCGCTTCTCCCCACGCAAGATGCTCAAGATCGAAGAACACCTCCGCGCTCTGCCGCACAAACCCATTCACTCATCTGACAGTCGTTATGAGGCGCTGCTCGATCGTTATCGGAGATATAAGAAGCGCTTTCCTGATCGGTCGCCGAGTTACTACGACAGTCGCTTGACCTGGATGCTATAATCCTGCGCACTAAATCCTCATCGGAGAAACTCAATGGCCTGGGTAAGCACATCACCATTAGTCAAGACTTATACGCTCGAGGAGTTCTGGGAACTTCCGGAGCCGCCAGACCCTTCGACAGGACTTGAATTCACGGTTGGCAGTGTGTTTTAGGGTTAACCATGAGCTTCGAGTGGAGTCGCATTCGCTCTCCTCTTTCC
>JBKPJP010000284.1:0-23871 GCA_046730735.1 Acidobacteriota bacterium
GTGGAACCCATTCTGTCCTTCTTTGCGCCTTTGCGTCTGTCTTTGCGCCTCTGCGAGAAAAATACTGGTCTAATATGATCAAACTTGAAGGTTCTCAACTAGCCGCGCGGATCAAGCAGGACGTTCAAAACGCCATCCAGCGAATGGTGAAGGAGCAAGACGTGCGTCCGGGCCTCGCGGCGGTGCGCGTCGGCGACGATCCGGCGTCCGCGGTTTACGTCAGAAACAAGATTCGCGCCTGTGAAGAAGTCGGTATTCACTCCGAACATCATGCGCTGCCGGAGTCGACCACCACCGCCGAGTTGCTCGATTTAATCCGTTCACTAAACACGCGCGACGATATCGATGGAATTCTGACGCAACTGCCATTACCGCCGCAGATTGACGAAACAGCAATCATCGAAGCCATCGATCCGAGCAAAGACGTGGACGGGTTTCACCCAATTAGTGTCGGCAGGCTGGCGCTTGGTAGACCAGTGTTCGTCCCGTGTACTCCCAGCGGCATCATCGAGCTACTCGACGACAACGGCATCGAGATTCGCGGCGCAAACGCGTGCGTGGTCGGTCGCAGTCAGATCGTGGGACGACCGATGGGGCAGTTGCTGTTGCAAAGAGATGCCACAGTGACGATCTGTCATTCGCGCACGCGCGATCTGGCGGCTGTCACAAGAACTGCTGATTTGCTCGTGGTCGCGATCGGACGCGCGGGTTTCATTCGAGGCGATCACATCAAGCCTGGAGCGACTGTGATCGACGTCGGCATGAACCGAGTCTCTGATCCGGAAGAGGTTCGCGAGCTGTTTGGTGAAGAGGCTGATAAGCGACTCGAGGTGCTCGCCAAACGCGGTGCGACACTCGTGGGCGACGTGCATCCAGCCGAAGCGGCTGAGATAGCGGGCAGGTTGACACCCGTGCCCGGCGGCGTCGGTTTGTTGACTGTGGCTATGTTGATGAAGAACACGTTGATGGCCGCGAAGTTGAGACGCCAGTAATGTTACGTGTCGGACTGACAGGCTCGATCGGCGTTGGCAAATCGTTCGTGGCCTCGATCTTCACTGAGCTTGGTTGTCATGTGCTCGATGCGGACCAGACGGCCCGCGAGGTGGTGATGCCGGGTACGCCGGGCCTGGAAGCGATCGTGCACGAGTTTGGTGAACAGGTTCTGAACACGGACGGAACGCTCGACCGGAAGCGACTCGGAGCACTGGTCTTCGCGGATGAAAACCGAAGACAGCGTCTGAACCATATTCTTCATCCCTTCATCATCGCGCGCCAGGATGAGATCCTGCGCGAGTGGGAGCGTGAAGATCCGAAGGGCATCGGTATCGTCGATGCGGCGTTGATGATCGAATCGGGCGGTTACAAGCGCTTTGATAAACTGATCGTGGTCCATTGCCGTCCGGAGGTCCAACTCGAACGCCTGATGCTGCGCGACAAACTCTCGCGCGACGAAGCGCAGCGGCGCATTAACTCCCAGATGCCCCAGGAAGAAAAGCAGAAATTTGCAGATTATCTGATCGATACATCCGATGGATTCGATCCAACGAGATCCCGAACCGTGGAAGTTTACAACCGATTAATCCGTGTCATCAGTGGCTAAAAAACGTCTCCCTTCTATCTGTTCAATACTGCTGGCGCTGTGTTTGACTCACAGTGGTTGTTTCAGCACCAATGAACCGTCTGCCTTTTACGGCAAGGTTGTCGTTCCGAAGGCGCAGGAGCTTCGCTGGAGCAATGGTGGACTGCCGCAAACATTCGATCCCGCATTTGCCGCAGCACCGCCGGACACGGACGCCGTGCGCGCACTCTTCGAAGGACTTACCGATTATGATCCGCGAACGTTAGCCCCCGTGCCGGGCGTCGCAACTCGCTGGGAATCGTCACACGAAGGCCGCGTCTGGACGTTCTACCTGCGCGACAATGCTCGCTGGTCCAACGGTGAGAAAGTTACCGCCGAGGACTTCGTGCGCTCCTGGGAGCGCACGCTCAAGATCGGACCACTCGCGCCGCACACAGAACTGCTCGCCAACATCGAAGGTGCGATCCCCACACTCTCAACTCCACGCCCTTTCGGCGCCCGCGCGCTGAACGAACACGTTCTGCAAGTCACGCTGCAACGGCCCGACAACAGTTTTCCGGCGCTCGTGTCTCATCCGGTGTTTCGTCCCGTTAAAGTCGAAGCGGCCGATCACACGAGCCGTCTCGATTCGCACGACTTGATCTCAAACGGCGCGTTTCTGCTGTCAGCGACTGATAACGACGGCGTCAAACTCGAGCGCGCCAAAACTTACTGGGACGATGCTTCGGTCGCGCTCGATCGCGTGACGTTTGTAAACACGCCCGATGCCGAAGACGCGCTCAGTGCCTACGAAGCCGGTGATGTGGACGCGGTGACAAATGCGCCGTTCGAGCCACTCGCACTCAAGCTGCTCGCGCCGTATAAGGACTTTCGGCGTTCAACCTACGGCGCGTTGACTTACTACGCTTTCAATACTTCGCGCCTGCCTTTTGACGACGTGCGCGTGCGCGAAGCACTCGCGCTTGCGATCGATCGCGAACGAATCAGCCGTGACGATCTCGGCGGCGCGACTGAACCGGCAGGAAAGTTTCTTCCTGACGCGATGTCCGGAGAAAAACCGGTTGTCGATCAAGCTGAACTACTCGAGTACGACGTGAACAAAGCCAAAGAACTACTGGCCGAAGCAGGTTATCCGGACGGCGACGGTTTTCCGGTGATCAGGCTCTTGATCAATCGCAACGAGCAACAGCGCATCGTGGCGCAGTCGATCGCCACGATGTGGCGCGCAACCTTGAACATCGAGACGGAGATCGTGATCCGCAACTGGGACGAGTACGAAGCCGCGATCAAGGCGAATGATTACGACATTGTGCGCCGCGGCGTCGTGATGCAAACGACGAACGAACTGGTTAATCTGAGAATGTTGTTTGAGCGTGATGCGCATGTGCTGCCGAGTCCATCGCCTGCTCCTGAGGGGAGTCCCCGGGTCGAGCCGTCGCCGCCTGAGAAGCCCGTGGTCGAGACGGAGGTACAGGCGTTGAAAGATCTGAGAGCAATGCCGATCTATTTTGCGTCTTCGTATTCCCTCGTTAAGCCGTATGTTTCGGGCTTCGACATGAATGTGCTCGACGCGCCGAGTTTGAAGAAGACGCGTTTGGATACGAATTGGAAGCAGCCGTAGATTAGCCGCAAAAGGCACAACAGAATGGGTGAGTTTAGTGTCACTTGTAAGGGCAGGGAAGAAACGGCGCGCGTCGCTGCGGCGCTCGCGCCGTTTCTGCACGCCGGCGACGCGATGATGCTCAAAGGTGCGTTGGCCGGTGGCAAGACCGCGTTTGTCCAGGAACTCGTTGCCGCGCTTGGGTCAGACGCCAATGTTACGAGTCCGACATTTACGTTGGCCCATTTTTATCAGACTCCGAAAGGGACTTTCCTGCACATCGACGCTTATCGACTGTCGAGTGTCGCTGAGTTTCGCGATCTCGCGTTGGAGGATTATGTTCCGGAGAGCATCACGGCGGTCGAGTGGGGCGACATTGTGGAAGAGGATTTTGCGAATGCACTGTCGATCGCATTTGAATTTGTGCCCGGTCAGGATAACTGGCGCAAGCTGACTTTTTCCGCGAACGCGAAGCGATGGCAACCGGTCCTGGAAAGTCTGAGCAAGCAGGTATGAGTTTACTTTTGGCAATCGAGTCGTCGTCGAACGTGTATCGCGTCGTAATTGGACGCGACCGCGAAGTCGTTTTCGATTCCACTGTTGATAATTGTGAATCGTCGTTGCAAACGTTGGGCGGGTTGCTGACGTGTGGGCTCAAAGCGTTGAATACTGAGGCGAGTGAGATCGAGGGAGTGGCGATCAATGTCGGGCCTGGCTCGCTTACGTTTGTGAGAGCCGGGATATCGTTTGTGAACGCGCTCGCGTTTAGTTTGAAAGTGAAGATTTACCCGTTTAACTGGTTCGAGATCATCGCGCGGCAGACGCGAGGTACGACGAATTTGCCCGTGCTTTGTGCCGTGCCGGCATCGAACGACAACGCGTATGCCGGCTTGATCAAGGGCGCGTCGGTTGAGATTATGCGTTTTGGACCGGCGCACAAGTCGGTTGCCGAGGTTGCGAAAGGACTTTCGGAAGTTGCAGTTGCAGGAAGGATTCGACATCGGTTCGCGTCGTTATTAGAGGACGTGAAGATTGTCGATACGGACATCGAGAATCCCGACGTGCGGGTGCTTTTGGATTTGGGTTTCGAGGCTCACGAATCGGGGGGCCATGCGACGGCGCAAGTCGAAGCGCTCAACGATCAATCGGATATTTTTTACGAACAATGAGTGTTGAAGAGATCGTTGACTGTCTTGAGAACGGCGGAGTGGTGCTGCTTCCGACGGATACCGTCTACGGGCTTGCAGTAAGTCCAAACTTTGACGAATCGATCGATCGTCTCTTCGCACTCAAGCGTCGCCCGCGTACGGTGAATCTTCCGATCATGGTGGCGTCAGACGACGAACTCGAGCCGCTCGGTTTCGAGATCAGCGAGTCAGCCAGACGTCTACTGCGTTCACCTTTGATCCCCGGCAGCATCACGCTCGCGCTCGGTTTTAGTTCTGACTACCGGCCGCACTGGCTCGCCGGACGCGACGAGGCCGCGATCAGGATCCCGAACGACAAACAACTCCTCGCCGTGTTGCGAAAAGCCGGGCCGCTGCTCGTAACGAGCGCGAACGCGCACAGCGCAGACACTCCCGACAACGTCCAGGACATCCTGGCCCAACTCGACGGCGCCCCGGATCTCTCGATTGATGGCGGCAGGTTGAAGACCACAGCGTCTACGCTCGTGAACTGTCGTGTCGATCCGCCTGTGATCGAGCGTCTCGGCGTGGTGCCTGAATCTGAAGTGCTTAGGTATTTAAATGAATAAAGATTTAATTCTCGGTATCGAATCATCGTGCGACGACACGGCTGCCGCGGTTGTCGATCGCGATGGAAACGTGCTCTCGTCGATCATCGCGAGCCAGACCCATATTCATTCGCATTGGGGTGGCGTGTATCCGGAGTTTGCGAGCCGCGCACACGCGCTCGTTGTCGTGCCGACGATTGAACGCGCGCTCGCGGAGGCTGACGTCGCCGGACCGGATTTGAAAGCGATCGGTGTGACACGTGGACCAGGGCTCATCGGCTCGTTGATCGTTGGCGTCAATACGGCCGCGGGTTTGGGGCTGGGATGGAATGTTCCGGTGCTTGGCATCAATCACCTGCGTGGACATTTGCGTAGCGCTGATCTCGTGGAGCGCCGTGTCGAACTGCCGGCGATAGTTCTGTTGGTGTCGGGTGGGCATACTTTTCTGGCGCGGATGGATAGTTTGACGTCGATTCAGTTACTGGGTTCGACGCGGGATGACTCGGTGGGCGAGGCGTATGACAAAGTCGCGCGACTCCTGGGTTTGGGATATCCGGGTGGGCCCGCAGTCGATAAACTGGCGAAGACCGGAACGGATTCGATTCCGTTTCCACGACCAATGCTGACGGAAGGATTTGAGTTTTCGTTCTCGGGTTTGAAGTCGGCGGTTGGAAGATACCTCGATAAGAACCCGGACGTTGCGCATGCAGATGTGGCGGCGTCGTTTGTGAGTGCGTGCATGGAGATACTGCTCACAAAGTGCAAACGCGCGCTGACTGCGCATCCGTCGAAGTGTTTGGTGGTTGTAGGTGGTGTCGCGGCGAGTCCGCAGTTGCGTGAAGGCGCGGCGGAGCTTTGTGATAGTTTGGGAGTTAAGCTTTGCCTGCCGCCGCTGAAGTGGTCCACGGATAACGCCGCGATGATTGGACTCGCTGCATGGGACTATCTGAACGAGGGAGTTAGTCCGCCGCTCTCAGCGACCGCCTCGCTTGCGATCACTGAGTTCTGAGAAAGAGTTTCACGCAAAGACGCAAAGGTTTCGCAAAGACGCAAAGAAAGACTTGCTATTCCTCTTTGCGGCTTTGCGAAACCTTTGCGTCTTTGCGTGAAATATTACTGCCGGCTCAGGTTTCTCACGAAGCCCCAGTCGCCACTCGCGTTCACCTGGATGTTTTGCACATTCTTCTTCGCGATCACGACGTTTGACTGGTACCACAACGGAAACACCGGTACGTCACGACTGACGATGTCCTGAATCTTCTTGTACAACTCCAATCCCTTTTGCCGGTCGAACGTATTGACCGCTTCGTCGAGCAACGCATCGAGTTCCTTGTTGCTATAGCGACTGCGATTGCGCGATGGGCGCGTCTCCGTCGGTATCGCGGACGTCGCGAAGAGGTCTCTGTAGAAGATCGGATCCTGGTTGCCGCCCACCCATTGCGAGTACGCGATCTGGAAGTTGCCGCGTTTGAGTTCGTCAAGGAACGTGTTCTGTTCCGGCGTCTGAATCTCAACCGGGATGCCGACTTCCTTCAGGTAGTTTTGAATCACACCCGCGTATTGGCGACCTGAAATGCTGCTGCCGGAGAGCTTGTAAATAACCGGCTTGGCAAAACGCATTCGTGGTCCATCACCGTCGGGATCGGAAAAACCTGCTTCGTCGAGCAGCTTCTTCGCCTGCGCCGGATCGTACGAATATGTTTGCCCCGGCGAATAAGCCCACGACTCCTCCGGAATGATCGAATGCGCGCTCTTCCCCAGCCCCAGCAAGAGATTTTTGATCAAGCTCTCGCGATCGATCGCGTAAGCGATTGCCTGTCGTACTTTGACGTTATCGAGCGGAGCCGAGGCGGTATTGATCGTCAGCAAATTAATATTCGATCCGTTGAACACCTTCACTTGCAGGTTCGGATCCCCCTCGAGTCGTCTCACTGCGTCCGGCGAAAGACTTGTCGGCAACGGCGCGATATCAACACGACCCGCCTGCAACTCAGCCTGTAACGCATTCATATCGGAGATTACGCGCACGCGGACAGTTGTCAGTTTGGAAGCGCCTTCCCAGTAGTCCGGAAATGCTTCCAAATCGCACACCTGCTGCGCGTTGTCGTAGTTAACGAACTTGAATGGACCACTACCCAGCGGATGCGTTTTCTGCGAGTCGTAACTGTCTTTCGGAATTATGGCGATGGGAACGAGATTCGAAAGCAGCCCGATCCACGGTTTGGTCAAAGTAACCACCACCGTGCGCGGATCGGGAGTCTCAACGCTCTTTATGTAAGAGTGTTTGTCGGGGTCATAAAAACTCGCAGACTTGGCGAAATTACTGGAGAAGACGAGGTCGAGCGTGTACTTCACGTCAGCCGAGCTCAGTGCGCGCCCGTCGTGAAACTTGACGCCGTCATGAAGCGTGAACGTGTAAGTCAGACCGTCGCCGGAACGCTGAATCGGGTCTACCGCGAGCTCACCGGTGTAGTCAAACTTCTCGTTTTTCCTGACCAGGGAGTTGAATATCAACGTGCGCACACGTTCGCTCGCAGCATCAACCGATGCAGGCGAGCCGATTGGATCGAGGGTGCGAACGTTATCACCAAGTGCAATTACAAAAGCATCGCTGCGCTGCCGCCGGCATCCGGATGGAATAATCAACAGCGCGCATAAAAAGATCAGCAGGATCAGCTTGACAAGATTGCCGGCGCTCACTTAACGGTGCCTCCGTAGGTGTAGTTGAGCTTGGAATTCAGTTTGAGTATTTCGTCCGACAGAGATTTGAAACGATCGAGATCGAGCGGCAGCGGCGGTTCCATGATGGTTTTGGTTCGAGCGATACGTTCGAGGGATTGTTTTATCCGCGCTTCCGGGAGCACACCGCTCTTTGCGGCTGCAAGTAAACCGTCGTAGCCACGCTTTATCGTCTCGGGAGTGGCGCAGATGAGGCACATATCTTCGCCGGCGAGCGTCGCGCGCACGGCTGCGTCTTCGATCTCGCAGTGACGCGCGATCGCTCCCATTTCGAGATCGTCCGTGACCACGAGATGTTTGTAGCCGAGCTCTTCGCGCAGCAGTCTCGTGACGATGTTGTAGTTAAGCGAAGCAGGCTCGATCAAACCACCGGTAGTCTCTTGTTTGATGTCGATGTTGGGAAAGCCGCCGTGACTCACCATCACGCAACGCACGCGGTCGTCTCGACGTTGAAACAGTTCGATGTAAGGCGCGAGATCCTGCGCGATGAGAGCGTCGTGAGAGAGCCGGACGACCGGCATCTCCTCATGTGAATCGACCTCACCCGCTCCGATTCCGGGGAAGTGTTTCAAGCAACCCATCATGCCTGTGCCCTGAAGTCCACGCATGTAGACAGTGGTGTAACCGAGCACTTCGCCTGGCGAGCGTCCGAAAGATCTCGAGTAAAGACCGTTGGACAGCAGGTCGCGATCCTCGGTCATGATCGACATCACGGGGGCGAAGTTGATGTTGAAACCGAGCATGCGCAGCACTTCGCCGGTGATTCTGCCGAGCGCGCGCGCGGCGGCAAGATCGCCGTGCTGGCGAATCGTGCGCGCGGACGGCATCGGCGTGAATATGCGACGCAGCCGGTCAACCAGCCCGCCTTCCTGATCGACGCCGATCAGCGGCGGTGTGGGAATGACTTCGCGAACGCTGTCGAGCAGCGTGCGCAGTTGTTCTGGACCGGCGACATTGCGGCCGAAGATAATGACGCCGCCGGGCTTTACGTATTCGACGAGGGCGCGTGTCTCGTCGTCAAATTCCGTTCCCGAAAGGCCGATAAATAAGAACTGTCCGATTTGTTGTTCGACTGGAAGCGCGTAAAGATTTTCTGCAAGCATTGGTTTTCGAAGTTTAGCATGAACTCGGTATATCCACAGATTACACAGATTATTTTCCTTGCTTCTGTGTAATCTGTGGATGTAAAACAACTACATGCCGCGCGAAATCACCGACCGTGGTCGCGTAGTTGAAGCCATCCAGCATCTCGCTCTTACCGCCGAACTCTTCGAAGAACAAAACGGCAAACAAAAGTATGCCGGTGACCTCGAAGTAATCGTTCAGGGCCGCGATTACGGCAACGGTAAGCGCGTGGGACCCTACGTGCGTCTGCTCGCTTACGATGGCGGCGAGGAGATCATGCGGCAGGGTGAGTGGGGGGGAAACACTTTCTACATCACTGTCGAAGGCGCGCTCGATGTTTACGTCCGCGACAACGACGGCCAGAAAAAAATAAGTCAACTCGAACCGGGCGCCTGTTTCGGCGAGATGGCTCTGCTGGCCGGCATCGAACGCAATGCGACCGTAGCAGTTCCAGCTAATCAAAAAGCGGTCGTGCTCGAGATAACGCGTCCTGCGTTGCGACTGCTGCGTAAGCTGAAGACCTTCGGCAACATTCTCGACGAGACCTATCGCACTCACGGCACCGGTCGCGTCCTTGAAGACCTCACACTGATCACCGGCAAACCTTTGAGCGATCAGTTGGCTCGGGAACTGCACCGTACTGCGCGTTACCTCGTCTACGGCAAGAATCACGTTCTCTGCCAGGAAGATGCGCCCTTAGATCGTTTGATCCTGATAAAGAGTGGCTGGGTGCGACGCTCGCACGGTATTCCGTTTCATGCGGCCTCGCCCGAGGTCGTGTTGGGAATGGATGAAGCGATTGGCGTTGATTTTCTGGGTGGTGGAAATTGTCTCGGTGTGGAAGGTGTTACTCACTCTGCCCTCTGGCAATACAGCGCGAGCGTGATGGCGCGAACCGAAGTGCTCGAGATCCCGCTCGATCAGTTTTCAACCGATCCGGAGCTTCGCAAAGAACTGGCGGCGACATTTTCGCCACTCTCCAACGAGGGCAGTTCAATGCCACTCACGATCGAAGCGCTGCCCGATCTAAACGCGCTCAAAGCCGCCGAAGAAGAGATAGCGACGGGAATCATCGACGGGACGAACGTCCTCGTGATGGACATGGATCTCTGCATCAGGTGCGGCAACTGTTCGCTCGCGTGTCACAAGGTACACGGGCAATCGCGCCTGCTGCGTCGCGGGATTCAGATTGAGCGCCCTGCGACGATCGGCAAGAAGCGTTTGCAACACGCGCTCGTGCCGCAGGTTTGTATGCACTGTGCGGATCCGGAATGTTTGACTGGCTGTCCGACCGGGGCCATATTTCGCGACTCGCACGGACAAATCGACATCAATGCGCCGACATGTATCGGCTGTTTTGACTGTGCGACACAATGTCCCTACGACGCGATCACGATGGTGCCGCGCACCGCGCCCGCGCCACCTTCCGGTTTCGCAACAACTCTCAAAAAATTGTTCAGTTTCAAAATCGAGCGACCGGCTCCGCCCGAGGCGTCTGACGATCCGGTGGCGATCAAGTGCAACCTTTGTGAAGGAACGTCGCTCAATCCGCCGGGCTCGAAGCGCAAGGCTTATTCGTGCGAAGAGAATTGCCCTACCGGCGCGCTCGTGCGTGTCGATCCGATTGAATACTTCAGTGAGATTGGTCCGGCGAAAAATTTTGTGTTTCGCGATCAGACTCACGCCGTGGGTCGAAACATTCACAAGAGCGATCCGCTCGCGCGTGCATGGCACATCGGTGGCGCGGCTGTGACGATTCTTTCCGCGCTTGTGATCGGATGGGCCATTACCAGGTACGGCTACGACGAGGTGCTGGCGGGTACGTGGCTAACGATGCGTTGGTTGACGGGACTTGTTGGTCTCGTTGGCATCGCGGTCGTGATGTCGTATCCGTTTCGAAAGCAGATCTATCGACGACGCGCGGGCGCGTTGCGCTATTGGATGCTCGCCCACGTGTATGTCGGCGTGATCGCGGGAGTGGTGCTGCTGTTTCACTCAGGCCCGCGTACCGGCGGGCTGGTAACGAGTTTTCTTTACGTCGCGTTTGATTTGACGATCGCGTCGGGCATCATCGGACTGGCTTCTTATTACTTCGCGCCGCGGATCATGACACGTATCGAAGGGGAGCCATTACTGGTTGAGGATCTCGAAGGCCGGCGCAAAGAGTTGCGCGCCGATCTAAGCACGATCCTCGAGAAAAGTGATGGCTGGCTGAAAGAGGAGATCCGGGATCGAGTTTATCCGAGATTTTTGTCATATGGGTTTCTCTGGCGTCAGATCTGGAGAAGTGAGGAGCTGAAAGCATTGTTGGCGCAGGCGCGCCAGGAGTTCAAGGAGCGAACCACGCGCCAGACGACCGATGACGAACGCGGGCTATTGATTTCCGCAGTGGAGACCGCGGTTACTTTGCGTCGTGTCGACGCGCTGTTAACGCTTCACTGGCTGCTGCGCGCGTGGATTCCGTTGCACATACTCGCGACCGCAGTGATGTTGGCGCTACTGCTGGTCCATATCGGTCAGGTAGTGTTCTTCAGCGTGAAATGAATCAGTACCTCATCATTCGCGACGATTTACCCGTTGACCCGGTGAAGATCATCTCCGAAGGCCTGCTGATCGGACGTCTCTTGCAGTGTGAGGTGTTGCTGAATCACCCGTCAGTGTCAAGAGTGCAGGCGGGAATCAAGCAGATTGGAAACGACTACTATCTCTTCGCCTTACGACCGAGAAACCCGGTCAAACTCAATGGCAAACCCGTAGAAGAAAACGAAGCGCTCGGCGCAGGCGACACCATTGAAGTTGGTCCATATCGACTCCAGATCGATTCGAGTGATGAGGCGTTGGTGATCCGTGTTGAAATGGGGATTGCCACAAAGCATTCGGAGATCGATCTCAGCGATCCGGGACTGACCACAGATAATCTCGAGCAACCAGTTGGAGCGAAAGCCAAAAAGCCGCGTGGGGCGCCCATTCCCAGCAACAAGGCGCTCGACATTTTCTGGGATAAACGTGTTCGCGAGGTCAGTAAGATGGCGCGGCCTTCACCGCTTTATCCAAAGAGCGGGCGGCGTAGTGGCAAGAATCAGTTCAACTGGACACCGACGAGCGATTTGATGTCACGCTGGCCAGTGGCGTTTTTTACGTGGGCGCTGTTGATTGTCGGCGTAGTTTCAGTTGCGGCGGCTTATAGATACACGAGCGCGTTTACTCCCGGGCCGGTTTCCACTGCGCATGCGGCGACGCAGTTCGCCCTCACACCCGCAATCGCCACAAAGCCGAATGCGGGATCGTGTACCAACTGTCATTCACTTACCGGCAACATGGAGCAGCGTTGTGCCGGCTGTCATCACACCGACGCCTTCGTAGCGACGACGATCAAGCCTCATGCGGCAGCGGGAATCGGATGTATCGATTGCCATGCTGAACACCGGGGCGTGGAGTTTAGCGCGAAGCAGGGCGCGCTGGATTCGTGTACTGCCTGTCACGACGATAGCAATCAGAAGGTGTTCGATGGTCGCAAAGTCGGTACGCCTCACGGTGGGATGTTTGGGTATCCAGTGGTGGATGGGAAGTGGAGTGCGAAGTCGATCAACGATGAGGAGTGGGAGTTAAGAAAGCTCGGGACCACGCGCCAGCCGGCGGATTCGGATGAGAAGTGGCGCAGCAATCAGTTTCATGCGCTGCACGATCAACGAGTGAAACTTGCGCCTGGTCTAAAAGGGAATTCCGAAGGGCGGCTGTCGTGCTCGAGTTGCCATCAGTCGTTCGAACCGCTGGATCGCACCACACCTAAGACAACCTGCGCCGCCTGTCACGTCAAAGACGGCAAACCAAATTGCATTTCGTGTCACGTCCAACACATCCTCGATGAACGTCGCTGGAGCGCGTCGATGCTTTAGCCTGCTGGCTTGTGGCACGGAATGCAGTCGTTCGAGCCCGGAACTTTTCCTTTGAGTGCCGGCCGTGCAGCGATCGCTTTGTCGTGGCAAAGGTTACAGTTCACGTGACACGCGACTTCGTTCGTCAGTTTTGTCGGCGCGGGTTTATCGGGATATTGGACCACCGGCATTGGTGAGCTGTCATCACCAGCCTGCAGATGACACGCGCGACAACTCTTCACCGGCTTCGCATCCGCCGCCGCAAGCGATTCGGTCGTCAAAACCACTGCGCGCTCGGAAGTCTTTAACGGCGGTTTCAGATTCGCGGCCGGCTGGTCCGTGTGGTGACACTCGACACACGTCAGCACACTCTGCCCGTCAGGGCTGTACTTCTTCGTCGCGTGGTTCTCGTGGTTGAACGGCACTTCGCCATACTTGTCCGATTGGCTGTCTTTCCCGAGCACGACTTCCTTCGGTTGTGTCTTGCTCTCTTTTTCCTGAACGACCAGCCCCAGACTAACGCACGCCAGCAGCAGAATGAGTAGTGGTTTCATCGTCGGAATCTTATCACATGGGCATTCGGAAGGTCGGACCAGTGTGACATCGCTTGCAGTCTTTGAAGGCGCGATCGCCGCCGAATGATCTCCTGCCGTTGTGACACGTAACACACGTCATCGCGCGGGTGGTTGGGAAATGTTCGGCCGCCGATGGCGAACTCACCTGGCGAGTTTGCGCTGCGCCTGCGGTTAACTTGTGACAATCAGCACACGCGAGTCGTTCGCGCGCACCGTGATCAGCGTGGCTGAATGCGTAACGATACGAGCGCGCGGCAGTGCTCGTCGTTCGATAAGCTTTCTGGTCGTGACAAACTCCGCATGACGCGATCTCGCGGCCTGCATTCGACTTACTCGACGGTGTGTGACACGTGTAGCAATTGTTATGGGCCGCGAGATTCGCAGGGATCGACAAAGCCACACCGCGATTGATCGGCGAGCTGTGACAGCCGGCGCAGCCTCTTTGCGGGCGCGCTGACCCGGTGTTGTGTTGTGCGTGATCGAACTTGACGTTGAATGGCTCGTTGAAACTCGCCGGAAAACTTTTCAGCGGCGGATTGTTACTGCTGATGTCGGAATGACAGATCTTGCACATCGGAACCTGCGGCGTTGTGAACTGGCTGCGATGACAATCCGTGCAGGCCTTGTGACCGGGAAAGCGTGGTGTCGCTGAGTTGTCAGTGCGCTCGTGACACGAGTTG
The DNA here is from genome assembly GCA_046730735.1 of Acidobacteriota bacterium. Taxonomy (GTDB): domain Bacteria; phylum Acidobacteriota; class Blastocatellia; order Pyrinomonadales; family Pyrinomonadaceae; genus PSRF01. The sequence goes on from JBKPJP010000284.1 coordinate 13,909, forward strand.
CAGGCGAGGGAACTGTGTCGCTGGCTGTTGTGAATAAACTTCGAGTAGTCGACCTGCGCGGAGGTCCCCTGGAAGAAAAGAAATACGGCAGCAAAAGCGCAAAGGCGCAAAGCAATCATTTGATGTCCCTGCGTTTAATCGGCGGTCGCTCCGCGATCAGGTAGTGCCTCTCCGGCGGATCGAGACTGCCGACGTTCGGCGCGTGGCAATAAACGCACGTGAAGTTTCGATCTTTATCGATCGCGGCCAGTTCTTTGTTTAGATCCTGCCTTAGACCATCCTTGTTATGGCACTCGGTGCACGACGTGATCGGCACATCCGGTTTAAGACCGCGGAGGAATGCGGCTTTGGTGATATTGATGTGACACGTCGTACATTCGGCGACGTGTTGTTTCTTCTCGCCTCCACCATCGTGTATGAACTTCGGTGAGATTCTCAGGGGCGCTTCCTTCGCAGTGTGAGGCGTCGCGAGTTGGTGACAGCCGTTACAGTTGTCCGCTACCGGTTGCTGCGATTTCCAGTGACAGTTGAAGCACGAGTTGTGACCGGTCGGCACCGACTTGAACATCGCGGTGCGCGACGCGTGACAGATGGTGCAGTTGTTAAAACCCTGCAGCGCATGTGAGAACCGCAGCAGTGCGATAACGTCCTGGTGTTTGTCGTGCGGAAACTCGATCGCGAACTGAAGTTTCCTGACCGGGTTTCTAAACGGCAGCCTCGCTTCGTCGCGTGGCGACGTTTTTGAGTGACACACGGAACAGATTGGCGGACGCGCGCCGCGGAAAAAATCCCGCCGGTGGCAACTCACACATGCATCATGGCCCGGATAATCATTGATGTCGGGAAAGGTTATCTTGTGACACGTATTACACGCCGCCCGGTGTTTCTGCGTCGCGTGAGAAAAATCCGCCGCGGATACACACGGATAGACGCAGATCAGGCAGAAGAGAATTAAGGTTTTAATCCGTGTCTTCATCCGCGTTAATCTGTGTTACAAATCGGCTTCGGTTTCTCGACGCCCATGCACTTCACGAGTCTCTCTTTCCGGTTCGAAACGAGATAAGGCTTTTCAGTCGCAAGATCCCCGGGCTTAACCTGCACTTCACAATTCCATGTCACCAACGTTTGACCCAACTCAGTTGGGATGAGGTTCGATAAGACGTAAGTTCCTGGTCCAAGATCCGTGAAGTAAGCAGTGCCGTTGCGATCCGTCATGACTGATTGGACTGCCGGCGCTTGTTTGAGTAAAGCCTGCAAAGCACGCTGGCGATCGCGATAGAAACCATCGCGCAGATCGGGCGTGAGATTCGTGGTTAACCACTGTCGCGCGGTTTCGTCGTTTCGATACTCCTTTTGACCCGCAGTAAACGCAGTCGCAAACTCCGGTACTGCTTTTGGTCCAGTCACAAAATCTTTCTCGACCGCGCGACAATAGACTGACTCACAGTCGCCTTCCTTGAGCCAGTCGATCAACGCCGCGCTCGCGCCAATCTTTTGGTAGTAACAATCGCGACTCGTGAGTGGCTGTCGATCGATAGCTTCGAGTAGCGCGCGATTCTGTTCGAGGGTGCCGGGGATCAGGAAGAAACGCTTGCGTGGCAAGCCGCGCAATGGTGAATTGTCGTCGAGTTTCACGCGTACACGGAGACGCAACACACCGGTTTGGCTTTGCGCGAAGGCAAGCGTAACCATTAATAACAGCGCGAAGACGAGTTTCATAAATTCGGACTACGTGGAAACTTCAGAAACGGCAAACGCACGCCGCGCACGAAGATCTGATCGGAACGAATGCCTGCGGGCGGTGAAAAACCATTCGCACCGGCCGCGCCGATTAGATCGTCCTGGTCCACACCATCGCCACTGATGCCGATCGCGCCCACCAGAACGCCATTCTTGTAAAGCGGCACGCTGCCGGGAAAGATCTGTATGCCGTTTGGCAGCGACGGGATCGAAGTACACGGAACTGCTGGTCCAACGAGTGACGCAAGAAAGTTAGTGCGTACGAGATCGAGTTGCAAACCGACGTTGAAAGGGCTCCAGTCAGCAATGGCGGTACTGAAGGGTCCAGGTGCAGTGTCGTTTATCCCGTCTGGAAAGAACGGACGATGAAGAAAACCGGTGGCGCGATCGGTGAATGCGAAAGCACCGTCGAATTTGAGTCCATCCGCGGCTGCGCGATCGACATACGATCCCAAACCGGCCGCGCGCAAAGCCGTGGCCGCATTTGCACTCGAGAAGAATGCTGCGGTTCGCGCTTTCTGGACCGCGACGTCAAAACCAAATACCGGCGCATCCTGTTGGCGGAAAATCCCGAGGACCACACCCGAAGTGTCGACGACGGCGATCGTGACGCGTGCATTACTGCCGAGTGGTTGGCGGATGGCTGCGCGTGTGATGTTTGCCTGTTGCGCGGCGTGCGTGATTATCGTGCCGACTTCACTCGCTGTCAGTGCATTGCTCGATGGAGCGGTGCCGGCGATGAATGGAAAGAAACGTGGGCTAACTTCACCGGCAATACTACCTACAACTTGCGGCACAAACTCGGAAGCTGGCGGCGCAGAAATGATCGCGCCCGCGATGCTGGCGATAGTCGCGGGCGCCGGCGGATTCGTGACGTTTGTAAACGGTAGTCGAATGCCATCCACGAGTATGTTATCGCCGCGAATCAATGCCGGCGCTTCAAACCCGCGAATGCCGGCTGACGCGATCAGCTCTTCGAAAGGCTGATCGTTATCGGTTGGATCGCGATCCACCGTGTAGAGGCCATCGCCCTCGACACCGATGCCGCCCGCAGGCAGTCCGTTTTTGTAAATCGGCAGACCGCCGGGATCCCCCGAGAGGCCGAGCCGCGCGGAAGGCTTTTTGATGTCGCTGCAAGGCAGGGAAGAGAACTGCACGCCGTATAGCGGACCACCGGGGCGGAAACTGATGCCCGGCGGGAAATGTTCCTGGATGATGAATCCGGCGGTGCGTGTCGAGAAGGCGTTTCCGGTCGTGCTGAAGAATGCCGCGGTTGCGGCCTTGGCGGTGGCAGCTTCGACAGTCGGCGCAACCGTGCCTTCGAGTCCTTGCCCATTCGTGCCGACACTTCGAATCGTGGTCGAAGCAGGTGCGCCGGTCATGGCGAATTTGCCAAGAACGTTTCCTTCGCGGTCTGTGATGACGATCGTCACGGGTTTGCCGAGAGAGGTTGCGGCGGAGGCGGCTTGCTGGAGAATCGTTTGTATGTCGCTTGAGGATAAGTTGGTGGCTAGCAGTGTTGCGGGTGATGGATCAACCGGCGACAGCAGTCCCGGCGTTGGTATTGCATTCGGGTCGTCTGCTGGTCCGCCGCCTACGACGCCGAAGCCGACGCGTACACGATTACTGGCGAGGTCACGATATTTGATCTGGACCAGTACGTCGCCGGTTGCGGGCAGATTTTCAGGAACGCGGATTACCACGGATGAAGCCCACGGATTATCAGGGACAGGGCCAACGTATTCGACCGGCAATTGATACAGAGAGTGTTCCGCGTCTTCGGCTTCGGCAGTTACTGTGGTAGCGGTTTCGCCGGGTTGCAGTTGCAGATTCATCGCAAAGAGCATGATGCGTGTGGCTGAATCCGAACCAAACTTGATCTCGGCGGTGGTGTTGAAGGGCTCGCGCTGACGCGTCACCGAGTCGAACGCGATCGCACGCGTGGAATCAGCGTGACTGATCAGTGTTGGACGGGTTGATTGGGCGCTGGCGTGATTGAACTTAACGAAGCTGATCGCAAAAAGCAGAAACGGAGTAAGTAACACGGCGCGGCGCAAACATGATTTCGCGATCATGAGCATTGGCGAAGACTAAAATCGCACGCCAATTTATCACAAAGTGTCGAAGACGATTCACAGATTTTGTAATTGCGTGAACGTGAGTTGTGAGTTATTCTCGGGCCCATGAAGAAAACACTCACAAAAGCGAGTAGCAAGAAGAGCAGCAAGAAAAAGACTCCAGGGTTCCCTTTACGTGCACCTCGTTTATTGAGGTCATCCACAGATCGAGCTCCGAAGCCGATTAAATTCGTTACCAAGAAGAACGGTGAGTTAGAAACCAAAGAGGAACGAGAGAAGCGGCTTGCTAAACGAGCGGCCCTCACGCTGCGCGCGTTTCAGATGGCTTACGACAATTATCACCGTAAGTAAAGCGAAAACGTAAGTAAATTTTCAGTGGCGTACTTCACCTACGACACATCCGTGGTCATTGCCAAACGACTTGTCGACTTTCGCAAGGCGAACGGTCTTTTGCTGTCGTCCGTTGTCTTGTTGGAACTAATAGCCAGCGCACAGGATGACACTCAGCGCAAAATTTACGAAGACCTGTTTCTTTATTATCAATATGATGACTCCCTCATCATGCCCAACGAGGCGGACTGGCTATACGCAAGTAAGATCCTGTATTGGCTGACTCACCGCCGGCGGCGAGTTGACGGTGGCAGATTGCGCCAACTGGCTCCCGGAGTTGCTCAGCGAATGGCTCTCGATGCTCTTATCGCTGTTAGTGCACGGCGGTGGAAAGCAGCAGTCGTGACCGAGAATTGGGACCACTTCAAAGCCATTCAATACTTCTGCGGCGTGAAGCTGATTAAGGCCTCAGACTTCTTTCGGTGATCGCCGATGCCGAAAGTTCTTCCTTTCGCAGTGACTCATGTGTTACAAGGCACATCTGTCAAACAGCGTGCGGCGTTACTTACTCCAAATCGCAATTGCGGCGTTGCTGATCCCGGCGAATTGTCTTTTGGCTCTGGGCCAATCTGCGGGCCAACTTAAAGGTGTGGTCCGAACCTCCTCCGGAACCCCAGCCGCCGGTGTTGTCGTCGTAGTTACTAACCAGGTCACACGAAAAATCACGCGCGTCAGAACCGACGCTGATGGTAGTTACTCGGTGAAGCTGCCCGCGGGCGCTTATCGCCTCACCCTGGACCAGCCAAACACCGCCCAGTTCGACAAAGACAAAAATTACGGCGACTTCGCGATTGTTCGCGGCGATACGCTCGAGAACGTCGTCGTCGAAGCCGGAAAAGAAATCGTCATCGACGTTGCTATCGCGCCACCACCGGTTGGCCCACCTGCCGCGTCTCGACGTCGCGAAACTCCGGATCGCTGGCGCATCACCTTTCCTGAATACGATCGTTACGGCGACCGCGGTGCGCGCGGCCGCGACATTCCGTTCAAAAGAGGTCGCTGGTGGGATCCGTACAATCAGAACGTCCTCAAGGGCGACTATCCGATCAAAGGCGACAAGCTGTTTATGATACTGACCGCCGTCAGTTCCACGAATGTCGAGCAACGACGCGCTCCAACGTCCTCAGCTATTAGCACTGCCGAACCTCTGAGCGCTGAGTTCTTCGGACGGCCCGAGGAGTTTGCCACAGCGGAAACGTTGCAGTTCAGTTTTGAGCTATTTCACGGCGATACGACTTTCAAGCCGCGCGATTGGGCCATCAAGTTTTCGCCGACCTTCAGCGTGCCAAATTATCTGAACGCGCGTGAGAATGGCGTGGTCAATATCGACGTGCGCCGCGGCACGAACCGCACTGACTGGCATGCTTCACTCGAAGAAGCGTTCGGCGAAGTTAAGCTCGCCGACATCAACGCCAACTACGACTTCGTTTCCGTACGCGCGGGAATTCAGCCGTTTGTCTCCGATTTTCGCGGCTTCATCTTTTCCGACAACAACCTCGGAGCGCGTGTGTTCGGCGCGTTTGACAATAATCGTTACCAGTTCAACGCCGCGTACTTCTCGATGCTCGAGAAAGATACCAACAGCGGTTTGAATCGCTTCGACGCGCGCCACCAGAACGTTTACATCGCAAACATCTTTCGGCAGGATTTCATTCGCAAGGGCTACACGATCCAGGGAAGTTTTCACTACAACGACGATCGCCGCAGCGTTGAATTCGATCGCAACGGTTTTCTCGTGCGGCCGGCATTGATTGGCGACGTTAGACCACACGCGATCAAGGTCGGTTATCTTGGCGTTAGTGGCGATGGTCATCTGGGCCGGCTGAACCTTTCGCACTCTTACTATTTCGCCTTTGGCCACGACGAGCGTAACCAGATCGCGGCGCGACGAGTTGAGATCAGGTCAAACCTCGCCGCCGCTGAGCTTTCTGTCGATCGCGACTACCTGCGCTTCAAAGGCTCGTTCCTATGGGCACAGGGGGATAGCAATCCGACCGACGAACGCGCTTCAGGTTTCGATGCCATCTTCGACGATCCGAATTTTGCCGGCGGGCAGTTTTCGTACTGGGTCAGGAATGGAATTCGTTTGACGCAGACGGGCGTGGGGTTAGTCCAACCGAATAGTTTGTTGCCGACGTTGCGAAGCAGCAAGACTCAGGGGCAGGCGAATTTCGTCAATCCCGGAATCTACATTTACAACGGCGGCGTCGATGTCGAAGTAACGCAGCGTGTGAAGGCAGTGGTCAACGTCAACTATTTGCGGTTTCATCGCACCGAGCCGCTCGAGTTGCTGTTGTTTCAGAATCGTATTCGACATGACATCGGATTTGATTACAGTCTGGGCGTCGCATATCGGCCGTTTTTGATTAATAACTTCACGCTTACGTTCGGGGCGAATGCGCTGCAAACAGGGAGGGGATTTCGGGACATATTTACTGATGCGTCGCGCAACTGTCCGCCGGGTGTTGGGGATTTCTGTCAGCCGGATGTGATCGATCCGAAGAAGGCGCTGTATTCGTTGTTCGCGCAGATGAAGTTCATTTTTTAGCCACGGATGAAACGGATCTTAAAACCGATCTTGATATTGATCTTGATCTGGACTGTGCAGGGGCAACAGCCGGTGAAGGTGGAGGGATGTGTGTCGTGTCATGGGTTGATCGAGCCGATGCATAAGTACGGCACGACTGAGACGCTCGATAAGTTGACCGATGGGAGGGACGCAGTTGGGTTGAGTTGTAGCGCGTGTCATGGTGGGAATCCGGTCGCGCGCACGAAGGAGGAAGCGCATGTGCAGCCGCTGTATCCGCGTGAGTGGCGTCGCAGCGGCGCGAATCCGGAGCGGTCCAACACGCTGCTCGCCCGTGAGAGTTGGGAGTTTGTTCGCTTTATCAACCCCGGTGATCTGCGGGTGGTGAGCAAGACGTGTGCGGGCTCCGCGTGTCACGACGTGGAGTCGAAGAACGTCGCGCGCAGCATGATGACGCACGGTGCGATGCTTTGGGGCGCAGCGCTCTACAACAACGGCAGTTTCCACTTGAAAGATCCGCGCTTCGGAGAGAGCTATAGCGAATCAGGTACGCCGCAAACACTCCTGCAAACAACTACCAAAGAAGATCGACGAACCAAAGGTTTGCTCAGTTTGCTCGATCCGATCCCGCGTTGGGAGATCTCACAACCGGGAAACGTTCTGCGCGTGTTCGAGCGTGGCGGTAAACGCCGGCTCGAAGTCGGCCTACCGGATAAAGAAGAAGATCCGGGCAAGCCGGACAAGGGACTCAGCGCGCGCGGCTTCGGCACCGCGCAACGCACGGATCCCGTCTTTCTCGGACTACAGAAGACACGCTTGATGGATCCCACTTTGAACTTTCTCGGCACCAACGATCATCCGGGCGACTATCGTTCTTCAGGCTGTTCCGCATGCCACGTGATCTACGCAAACGATCGCGACGCGTCACACTCAGCTTTCTACAACCGGGCCGGAAATCTCGGCTTCTCGCAAACGGCCGACACCTCGATCCCGAAGAACGAATCAGGTCATCCAATCAAACACCAGCTCACGAGCCAGATTCCGACTTCGCAGTGCATGGTCTGTCACATGCACCCCGGCACGAACATGGTCGCCACGTATCTCGGTCTCACGTGGTGGGACAACGAGAGCGACGGGGCGAAGATGTATCCCGCAACACAGCACACGCCAAGTCAGGATGAGGAGCAGGAGAAACTCGGTCGCAATCCTGAAGCTGCGAGTCTGCGCGGCATGTGGTCCAACTTCGATTTTCTGAAAGATACAGGCACGGCGGGATTCAATGCCTTGTTGCGCAACACACAGTTTGCTGACTTTCACGGCCACGGCTGGATGTTTCGCAAAGTGTTCAAACGGGATCGCAAAGGAAACCTGCTGGATGCGCAGGGCAACATCGTCTCACCTGACGATCCGTCGAAATTCAGCAAGGCCGTGCATCTGAACGACATTCATGCTGAACGCGGCATGCACTGCGTCGATTGCCACTTCCGCCAGGACGCGCACGGCGATGGCAATCTTTACAATGAGCCACGCGCCGCGATCGAGATCACGTGTGAAGACTGTCATGGCACCATCAAGCAAAAGGCCACGCTGTTCACTTCAGGCCCTGCGGCTGCCGCAGTCACCGGCGCTGCCGCCGAACGACGCAAATCACAAAACCAACCGCCGACCGGCCAGGATCTGACGCGCATTCGCGTGCGCGATGCTGAAGGCACGCGCATCCCGCTTTTCCAACGCGTGACTCGCGATCGAAAACGAAAAGATGAAAAAGGCGTTGACGTCGATCTGAAAACCGGCGACGTCATGCAGAATTCGATGGTCGTGCCGGGACGCTGGTGGCGCGTGCCGCAGACTCTCGACACCGTCACACCCGGAACACGCGATTACAACGAGCAGTCGCGCTACGCGAAGACCATCCGCAAAGACAACGTCACGTGGGGCGAGGTTCCGGCGGACAGCAGTCAACTTGCCCATCGCGACAGCGACATGACGTGCGTCTCGTGTCACTCGTCATGGATGACGAGTTGTTTTGGTTGTCATCTCTCGATGCAGGCGAATCGCAAGATGCCTAACCGTCACAACGAAGGCGGCGACACGCGCAACTTCACGCAGTACAACTTCCAGGTGCTGCGCGACGACATCTTCATGCTGGGTCGTGACGGCACTGTCACCGGAAATCGCGTCGCGCCCGTGCGTTCGTCGTCAGCAGTGCTCGTGAGCTCGCAAAACCAGAATCGCGAGTGGATCTACTCGCAACAGCAAACAACGTCAGCCGAAGGCTTTGCGGGACAGGCTTTCAATACGCACGTGCCGCATACGGTGCGCGCGAAGGAAACCAAAACGTGTAGCGACTGTCACGTATCCGAGAAGAACGATAACAACGCCTGGCTCGCGCAGCTGTTGTTGCAGGGCACAAACTTCGTCAACTTCATGGGCCGCTACGTTTACATTGCCGCGAATGACGCGCTCGAAGTCGTTGCGGCGACAGAACAGAGCGAACCGCAAGCAGTGATCGGCAGTACGCTTCACAAGATTGCGTACCCTTCGAACTACGAGAAGTTTGTGCGTGGCGGCAGTGAGTTGAAGACCTTCTACGAGCACGTTGGGAATCCGCGCGTGTTGCAGGTGCAGTTGCGCGGTGAGTATGCCTATGTGGCGGCAGGCGAAGGCGGATTGCGCGTCTACGACGTGGCACAGATTGATCAGAAAGGATTTTCCGAGCGCATAACGACAGCGCCGGTGTCGAGCTTTGGGCAGAAGTTCTGGGTGAAGACGAAGTATGCGACGGCAGTTGCGGCGCCGACGACGCTGGCAGTCGATCCAGCGCGCACGAAACGGCCCGAGAACGAAGAGCAGGCGATACATCCGTTGTATGCGTACCTTTACGTCGTCGATAGGTATGAAGGGTTGATACTCGTGAACGCGGCGACGCTGCTCGACGGCGATCCATTGAACAACTACCTGAAGCGCGCGCTCACGTTCAATCCCAACGGCGCGCTCAACAATGCGAACAACATCGCGATCGCAGGAAACTATGCTTACATCACGACCGCACAGGGGCTTGCGATCGTGAGTATTAACAATCCGTTACAACCGCGAATCGTGAGTCGTATCGCTTTGAAGAACCCGAAGTCAGTAGCGATTCAGCTTCGATACGCGTTTGTGGTTGATGATGACGGGTTGAAGGTTATTGATGTGGCGACGCCCGAGCAGGCGCGAGTTGTTGACGGC
>JBKPJP010000285.1:0-16822 GCA_046730735.1 Acidobacteriota bacterium
TTATCAAACTGTCCTCGGCCGCGGCTTTTACGAGCGCGAAGAGATTACCGACCTCATTCAACTGCTCCGCTTTCTCGATAATAAGACTGACGAGATCGCACTCGCGGCAGTCTTGCGTTCGCCGCTCTGCGGTCTTTCAGACAACGCGTTGCTGGCATTGCGCAGTGCACCGCTCTTGAGTGAAATCGATGCCCCGATGCGCGCGTATTCAGCGACGCGGCGGCTTTACGCCGCGTTGCGCCATCACGCGGAGATCGCATTTATCAGCGATGAAGAGCATGAGTTGCTCGAACGTGCCGCGAAGTTGATCGGCGAGCTCGTCGATCGCCGGCATCACTATCCGATTCAGGATCTGCTTCGTTTCGCCGTCTACGAATCCGAGTACATGACCGTTGTTGCCGCAAACTTCGATGGTGCGCAACGGCTCGCGAATGTGGAACGGCTGTTCACACTCGCCGCACGTTTCGAGAGTTCCGGAACACACCTGATTCGCGACTTCGTGCGCTACGTCGAGGAGTTTGAAGCGATTGGCAGTCGTGAAAGTGAAGGGCAGATCGACCAGGCGGCTGACGCGGTGCGCTTAATGACGATTCACCAGGCGAAGGGACTCGAGTTTCCGGTGGTGATCATTCCCGATCTGCAACGGCTTTCGCGCGTCACGACGGACAACTGGTTCCTGCTCGATCGCCATAATGGTCTGACTTTGAAAGTGCCGGACGGGCGCGGCAATCTCGTCGCGGGCTGCACGTTCACCAGCTTCGAGCAGCGACACGCGTGGCGTGAACAGTTTGAAAGTATGCGACTGCTTTACGTCGCTGCGTCGCGTGCCGAGGATCGTTTGATTCTTTCCGGTGTCACTGACGAAATCTCGACCCTGGGCACGAAGAACGACTCGTGGCTCAAGTGGATCTGGCAGGCACTCGAGCTGGGAGATCGCCGTTCCAGCGGCGTGGTCCAACTCGACGACGGCGTTGAGTTGCAACTGACGCTCAATCTCGCTGACGAACCAACCGAGATCGAGGCGCCGGTTGAAGTATCGCAAACCAACCTGCACTCAGCGGATTCGCTTGCTTTAGCATTCCCGTTGATTCGCCCCGTTCTCCCGGTCAGTGAAATCGCGATTCACCGCTTTAGCGTCACGCAGTTGATCAACTATCAGCGTTGTCCGCGCCAGTATTATTTCGATCGCGTGTTGCAATTGCCGACCGCGGATCAGATGGCCATCTGGAACAACGCCGAGGCCCCCGAACCGCCCGCAAATCTGACCGCGACGCTAAAGGGCTCGGTGATTCACCGTTTCTGTGAACGCTACACGCCGGACCAATCGGCTGAAGAGTGTTTGCGCCAGAGTTTTGATGAAGTTGTGCGACTCAGGCAGGCGCAGCTTTCGGATCGCTTTATCGAGATCGATCACGAAGCTGCGATCAGACAGTTGCTGCCGCTCGCGCGGAATTATCTCGCGAGCGACGTCTTTCGTCGCGTTGAGGCGGCGCCAAAGATTGCGGAGCAAAATTCACCGCGCCCGGCTGGTCAGGATGGCCTTTGGAGTGAAGTCAGTTTTCGTTTGCGCAGACCTTTGGGCGTGCTCTTCGGAATTATCGATAAACTTCTGATCACGCATTCAGCCAGCGGCGACGTCGAGATCGAGATCATCGACTTCAAAACGAATCGCATTGCTTACGATAAGTCAGACGCGCCTCACGCACCCGAGCCGCCGCGCATCCGCGCGCCAAAAGGCGGCCAATTCGCGTTTGATTTCGAAGACGAGCCGCCGCCGAAACCGATCAACCGGCACCCGTCGCTCGAAGATGCGCTGAAGATTGCCGCGGAGGATTATCAACTTCAGATGCAGTCGTATGCGCTGGCGGTGCGCGAGTTGTTGCCGTCGCTTGCCGGGGCAAAAGTTCGCGTCACGCTTCATTTTCTCGATCCGAACGTCGAGGTTCATCTAGCAGATCAGTTGCTCGAACCGGTGGTTTGCCAACAGGCAGTTGACGAAGGCATGCAGCGCTCGATTTTCTCCGCAGACCCACGGCTGTTTCCCGTCAAGACCGCGCCTCACTGTCGCATGTGCAACTTCCTGCGCGTGTGCGAAGCGGGTAAAGAATGGGTGCGTCTTAACTGGTCCACAGATTACGAGGATTGATCCGCGTTATCTGTGTTAATCTGCGGCCATGGTCACAATCAAATCTTTCGATGGCGGCGAGTTCGACGGTTACATTGCCCTGCCGGCGAGCGGTTATGGACCAGGCATCGTCGTGCTTCAGGAGATCTTCGGCGTCAACGACCACATGCGTAGCGTTGCCGATTGGTACGCGGCGCGTGGGTTTGTCGCGTTGTGTCCCGACTTGTTCTGGCGCATGGAACGAGGCGTTGAGTTGACTGAGAAAGATCGGAGCAAGGCGTTCGAGCTTTACCAGAAACTCGATGAAGCGAAGGCTGTGGAGGATGCGGCGGCGGCGCTCGAGTTCCTGCGAAAGCATTCGGCGTGTAGTGGCCGTGTTGGCGCAGTGGGTTTCTGTCTCGGTGGCAATCTGGCTTATCTGTTGTCAGTGCGGTTCAAGCCTGACTGTGCTGTCGGATACTACGGCGTCAGTATCGAAAAGAGTTTGGACGAGGCAAAGAACCTGAGTAGCCCGTTGCTGTTGCACATCGCGGGGAGCGATCAGTTTTGTCCGCCGGAAGCACAGGCGCAGATCCATTCGACACTCGGCTCCAATCCGTTGGCTACGATTTACGACTACGCCGGTGCGGGCCACGCGTTTGCGCGTCCAAGTGGTGAGCATTACGACCCTGCCTCCGCCGAACTCGCGAACCTCCGCAGTCTCGAATTCTTCGTAAGTAATCTGGCCGGTGCCGGTCTCGCTTCGGCGCAACAAACACTCTCGACGCGTTGGGACGATCACGTCAAATACGAATTCGCAACACGCAACACTGACCACACGCTCGAGACGATGGTCGTTGATTCCTACGTCAATCATGTTCCTGTAATGACCGGCGGCGTCGGACATGAAGAGTTGCGTGAGTTCTATTCGAAGCGTTTTATTCCGCAGATGCCGCCGGATACGGCAATGACCCCCGTGTCGCGCACGATCGGAATCGATCGAGTCGTGGACGAGATGGTGTTCGAGTTTACGCACACGATCAGGATGGATTGGATGCTGCCCGGTGTTGAGCCGACGAACAAACACGTCAAGGTGGGGCTGGTCGTGATCGTTCACTTCCGCGAAGGCAAGCTCGCCCATGAGCACATCTACTGGGATCAGGCCTCAGTACTAGCGCAACTCGGCTTGATCGATGCGTCCAAATTGCCGGTGGCGGGTGTCGAGAGTGCGGAGAAGGTTTTGAATCCCTCGTTGCCCTCCAATGAACTGATGAGCAGATAGTGAACCATAGAATAGAACAAGTCTCTGCGGCCCTCAGCGGCCCTCTGCGTTCTCTGCGTTGAAAGGCGCTTTTAGACGCAGAGATCGCAGAGGGCCGCTGAGACTTGTTCTATTCTACGTAGCCAAAATAATGAACAATCATGTTTCACGTCTGCGACGCGATCTCGGGACGCTGGAATCGTATGCGGCGCTGATCGGCATTCTCATCGGCGCCGGCATTTTTCAGGTCACGAGCCAGGCGTGGGCGCTGACTGGTCCAAGTGTCATACTCGGTTATCTGCTCCTCACGCCTGCGATCCTCGCGACCTCGATCCCGTACGCCGCTTACTTATCAACTCCACTCGGTCGCGAACCGGGGGGCGAGTATCTGCACATCTCGCGCACTTTAAAAGGCCTTCGACTCGCTTACGTCGGCGCGTGGCTCAAGATCATTTCTTACATTGGCGCCGGCGCGTATCTCGCCAATGCGATGGCCGGATACCTGATCGCATTGAGCGGCAATCGCATCGAGCAGCGGTTTCGCTTGCCTTTGGCTCTTGCAGCGTTAGTCGTCTTTTATTCAATTCACGTGATCGGCATTCGCTGGTTCGGACGCTTTCAGGTCTTGATGTCGGCGTTGAAGTGTCTCGCTTTGCTGGTGCTGATTGTTCCGGGTTTGTTCGTGTTGCAGAGTTCGAACTACGTGCCCTTCTTCACGCATGGCGCGAGTGGTTTCGGCGCGAGCCTGCTGCCGTTGTTCTTCGCTTACGCGGGCTTCGAATCGATCGCGCAAACCGCGGGCGAAGTGAAAGACAGCACGCGCCGTTTGCCGCGAATCCTGCTTAAGGGAATCACGTTCACCGCGTTGTTCTACGTCTTCACTTCAATCGTGAGCTTTGGCGTGTTGCCGGGCGGACGCCTGCAAGCGAGCAGCGCTCCGATGGCTGAAGTCGCTTCGATCTACCTGCCCGCGGGCGCCGCGATGTTTGTAACCATCGGCGCGATTGCCGCGATCATGACGGCATTGAACGGCACGATCTTCGTACCGTCACGACTCGCGATCATGTTTGTCGAAGATGGCCTGGCGCCGCGCTGGCTCGGATTTATCAACAAAGCGACCGCGACGCCGATTCGCGCGCTCACGTTGACGATGTTAGGTTGCGCGCTCTTGCTCATCAGCGGACAACTTGCACTCGCGCTGAACGTTGCAGTATTTGCCCTCGTCGTGCTTTATTTTATTCATAGCCTGGTATTTTTGTTCCTCCCTCGGCTGAATCCGAGCCTTGCGAGTGAAGTCGAGATCAACCTGCCGCGCCGCGTGCAGCAGGTAGCGGCCGTTGTCTCGGTGCTCTCGATGGGTTTGATGATTCTGATTCAGTTGCGTCAGGACCTTGTGGTGTTGAGCACACAAACGCTCAGTCAACGCATAAGCAGCCAGTCGTTGACGAGTATTGAGTTGTTACTGGTTTGGGGCGTTGTCGGCGCCGGACTTTACCAACTCGCGCGCATGCAGCGCAGCATTTCGAAAGTTGACGTACATGGAGATTGAAGGCAAACGAGTATTGATTACCGGATCGAGTCGCGGGCTCGGACGCGCGCTCGTGGCGGCGTTTGTTGATGCGGGCGCGGAAGAAGTGCTTGCCGGCGCGCGCAAGCGTGAAGATCTCGAGGCGCTGAAATCGGATCGGGTTACGCCGGTGCAGTTGGATGTAACGAACGACACGGACGTTAATGCTGTAACAGGTTTCGGAGCGATCGACATTCTGGTGAACAATGCAGGTGTGGCGGGGTTCGGCAATCCACTCACGATGGATTTCGAAAAGATTCAGGACGAGTTGGCGGTGAACTATCTCGGCGTGTTGCGTGTGACGCGTGCAGTCGCGCCGGGAATGATCGCGAGGCGCGACGGTATGATCGTCAACATCGCCACCGCGTTCGCGAAAGTGAATCTGCCGCTCGTCGGCACGTATTGCGCGACGAAGGCGGCATTATTGTCGTTGGGCCAGGCATTCAGGGCTTATCTCGACGATCACAACGTGAGAGTCATCACGGTGATGCCGACGACGATCGATACGGACATGAGTCGCGGCGCGAACGTACCCAAGATGACGAAAGAGTTTGTCGCCGGTGAGATTCTGACCGCGATTCGCGAAGAGCGCCATGACCCGGCGATTGGCGACGAGGCGCAAGGCGTCTTTGATGCGCTCGCGAAAGATCCAGTTGAATGCGAAAAGTTTTTGCAGGGAATGCGAGCGAATTGAAGTTTCACGCAAAGGCGCAAAGAGAAGACGCAAAGGCGCAAAAGTCTTCTTTGCGTCTTAGGGGGAACTTTGCGACTTTGCGTGAAACCTTTCTGCAATAACAGTTTGATGATGATTGTCGATAGACATCGCACAGAATTTCCCACGCTGGCTGCGGGCACTCATCTGCTCAGTCACAGCCTCGGCCCGGTGCCGCGTGCGGCGCGCGAATCGATGTCGGCTTACATCGACGCATGGCAACATCACACCAGCGAAGACGCATGGGCCACGAGTTGGTGGGAGCTGTCGCGTCGCGTCGGCGATCGCATCGCGCGTATTCTCGGCGGCCAGCCGGGGTCAGTTCAGATCGAGCCAAACGCATCGCTCGCACTCGCAACCGTCGCTTCATGTTTCGATTTCAAGAGCGCGACGCGTAACAAAGTCGTCACGACGGCGCTCGACTTCCCTTCGATGGAATACTTCTGGGACGCGCAGCGACAGAGTGGCGCGCGCGTTGAAGTTGTTCCGTCAACTGATGGAATTTCGGTTCCTCTGGAACGGATCCTTGACGCGATCGACGATCAGACCTGTTTGGTTGCGCTGGCCCACACGTCTTTCTGCAGTTCTTATCGGGTTGACGTGCGGCCGATCGTGGAACGCGCGCACGCAAAAGGCGCGTTCGTGCTCCTGGATGTTTACCAGTCGGCAGGTGTGGTCCAACTCAACGCCACTGACTGGAACGTCGATTTTTTGATTGGCGGCACGATCAAGTGGCTTTGCGGTGGCCCATCGTGTGGTTATTTGTACGTGCGACCGGATCTGCAAAGAGATCTGCGTCCACGATTGACGGGGTGGGTCGCGCACGATGCGCCGTTTGAGTTTGCGCACGCGCCGATGCGTTACGCGGGATCGGTGCGACGCTTCGCGCAGGGAACGCCGAGTATTCCGGCGTTGTACTCGGCGATACCCGGACTCGAGATCATCGAGGCAGTCGGCATTCCGAACATCGCGGCGGAGTCGGAACGGCGGACCCAGTTTCTGATCGATTTTGCATCTGAGCGAGGTTGGACCGTCAACACGCCTGTCGAAAAGAACCGGCGCGGCGGCTCGGTAATGATTGGCGTTGACGACGCGAACGTGATGGTCGAACGTTTGGCGGAAAGAAGAGTTTACGTCGATTGCCGCCCGACCGCCGGGCTGCGCATGTCGCCGCATTTCTTCAACACAGACGAGGAAGTCGAAGAAGCTCTCAACACTCTCGCGGAGCTGATGGAATGAGTCTGGCTGTCAATGAACCGGCCCCGGACTTCACGCTCAAGGATGGAAACGGGGCTGAGTGGCATTTATCGGACCATCGCGGGAAAGTCGTCGTGTTGCTGTTTTATCCCGGCGATGAGACGCCGGTTTGCACGAGGCAGATGTGTTCGGTGCGCGATCGTTGGGAAGACTACCGCGAGACTGGCGCGGAAGTAGTTGGAATCTCATCTGATTCGGTTGAATCGCACAGGAAGTTTGCGGAGCATCACGATCTGCCGTTGCGTTTGTTATCCGATTCAGATCGCGAGGTGGCCAAAAAATATGGCGCAATCTCTCTGCTCCCGGGACGCGTGGCGCGGTCGGTTTTCGTGATCGACGCTAAGGGGATACTCCGCTACAGCGACGTGCGCCCGATCGGCTTATTCAAGCCGAAAGACGATGCTACTATTGCAGCTATTCGAGCGGCGCAATAGTACAAGGAGGATTTAGTCATGCCTGACACAATCAAATGCACACATTGTGGCGAGAAGCGTCCGGGACTTCCATTCGCCCCATTTCCCAACGAGCTGGGGCAGCGCATCGCAGCAGAAATCTGTCAACAGTGCTGGAGTGGTTGGCTGCAAAAGCAAACACAGATCATCAACCACTACGGCCTCGATCTCACCAACCCCGACGCCCAAAACTTTCTCTTCGACAACATCAAGGGCTATTTGTTCGGTGACGTACCGGCCACTGCCGAGATCGACACAACAAAAGAAGGATCTGTTAAATGGTAGTTTCCCTGTAATGCCTCACTTGGCCCACGATTTGCTCTTATTTCCCCTGCACGTATGTTTTTCGAACTTGGTCATTTGTTTACTGCTAAGGAGGAATTCGCAAAGATGAGACGCAGAATTGAGGGGTTCATGGTGTTAGCAGCACTTTTACTGCTAGTTGCGGGTTGCGACAACACGGCGAACACCAACAACAGGGCCGCCAATGCAAACGCTAACGCGAACGCCAACACCAACACGGTCGCCACGTCGACGCCCGTGACTACGGCAAACGATAATCGACGCGCTCCAACGCGTGAAGAGTATGAGCGCGACAAGGAGCGATACAATCGTGAGGCTAAAGGCCAGGGCCGCACGATCGGCAGCGGCGCCAACGATGGCTGGTTGTGGGTCAAGACGCGTTTTGATCTCGCCGCCGCAGACGACCTGCGCGATTCAACGATCAATGTCGACGTCGATAAAGCTGTCGTAACACTGAGCGGCACAGTCGCGAGCGCAGCGCAGAAGACGAAAGCCGAACAAGTGGCAAAGTCGGTTGAAGGTGTAACCGGTGTGAAGAACATGTTGAAGGTTTCAGCCGGCAACAACGCCAACGCCAACGCTAACTCGAACGCGCGACGCGGCAACACTAACCGCTAACATCCATCCACAGATTACACAGATAGTAAAAAGAAAATCTGCGTAATCTGTGGATACTTTTCTTTTACGCCATTCTTACGCTATCTTTCCGGCCTATGCCAAAAGTCCGTTTGTGCCTCCTTGTCGCATCAACGTTCCTGCTTCTTAACTCAAACGCCAACGCGCAACGCAGTGCCGTTGATACCTACGCCATCACCAACGCTCGCATCGTCACAGTCTCGGGACCGGTAATCGACCGCGGCACTGTCGTCGTCCGCAATGGACTGATTGCCGCCGCGGGCGCAAACGTCAACGCACCGCCTGACGCGCGTGTCATCGACGGTGCTGGTTTAACTGTCTATCCTGGCCTGATCGATTCCTACACGAATCTCGGCCTACCCGAAGCTGCGCCTCACCTTCACCGGCCGGTGGTGGCGGAGGTGGTTTCTTTGCGTTGACACCGCCTCGTCCCGCGAGTGGTCCAAACTCGACTCAGCCGCCAGGGCTGCAACCCGAAGTGATGATTGAAGATGTGATTCGTCCAGGCGGCAATGAGATCGAAGCGTCGCGAAACATCGGTATCACTACCGCGCTCACGTTACCGCGCACGGGCATCTGGATGGGCCAGTCGGCCTTGATCAATCTGGCCGGCGACACACCGCAGCAGATGATCGTGCGATCGCCGCTCGCGATGCACGTTGGCTTCACGCCGTTGCGCACCGGCGGATATCCCGGATCTCTGCTCGGTGTGTTTGCGGCGTTGCGACAGATGATGCTCGACGCACAACGTTATCGCGATGCAATGCAGATCTACGAGCGCGCGCCGCGTGGCACGCGTCGTCCTGACACTGATCGTTCGCTTGCGGCGCTCGTGCCCGTGATTGAAGGTCGGATGCCTGTGGTGATGCTGGCCAACAGCGAGCGCGAAATCAGTCGCGCATTGGATCTCGCGGAGGAATTCAAACTTCGTCTCATCATCGCGGGTGGCCAGGAAGCGGATCGCGTCGCCGATCGTTTGGCAAAACAGAAGGTTCCGGTGCTGCTGTCGCTGAATTTGCCGAAACGCACAACGGCTGCGATTCCCGAGGCCGATCCGGAACCGCTGCGTGTGTTGCGCGAGAGAGTTGAAGCACAACAGACCGCGGGAAAACTCGCGAAAGCGGGAGTTCGCTTTGCGTTTCAGTCAGGATCGTTGACCAACATGTCTGATCTATTGGCGAACGCGAGCCGGACGATTGAGAACGGCCTGTCAGCGACTGATGCTTTGCGCGCGTTCACGATTTGGCCGGCTGAGATTTTCGGCGTGCAGAATCAACTCGGATCCATCGAGTCGGGAAAGATTGCGAACCTGACAATCGTGCGTGGTGATCTGTTTGACCGCAATAGCCGCGTGACGCAGGTCTTTATTGATGGCCGACCATTTGAACTCAAACCTGCGCCGGAGAGTCCAAAACAATGAAACAATTCATCGCCAAACTCCTTCTCGTCGTCATCATCGCGGGGCTGCCGCTGAGTTCAGTGTGCGCGCAGAAGCAAACGGCGCCCGAGACATTGATCCGCAATGCCACGGTACTCACTGTCACGCGCGGCACGTTGCAAAACACGGACGTCCTCTTGCGCAACGGCAAGATCGCGGCTGTCGGAAAAAATCTCAATGCGTCTGCAAACGCGCGCATCATCGACGGCACGGGTAAGTACGTCATGCCGGGCATCATCGACTGCCATTCACACTCGATGCTCGACACAATTAACGAAGGCACACTGTCAGTCACTTCGATGGTGCGAACGGCGGACGTGTTGAATACGACTGACGTAGATCTTTATCGCGAGCTTGCCGGCGGTGTCACAACTCTGAACCTGCTGCACGGTTCGGCTAATCCCATCGGCGGCTTGAACACAGTCGTGAAGATCAAGTATGGCCGGCCGGCGAGCGAGTTTCTGTTTCCGGGTGCGATGCCGGGAATCAAGTTTGCACTCGGCGAAAACGTGAAGCGTTCGAGCGCGCCGAACCTGCCGGGCGTCACACGTCGCTATCCAAACACGCGCATGGGTGTTGAAGAGACGATTCGCGATGCGTTCACGCGCGCGCGTGATTACAAGCGAACGTGGGATGAATATCGTGAGGCATCTAAAAAAGATAAGAACCTGATACCACCGCGCCGCGATCTGCAACTCGAACCGCTCGTCGAGATTCTCGAAGGCAAACGTTACGTACACGCGCACAGCTACATCGCCAGCGAGATCCTGATGCTGATCAATATCGCAGACGAGTTTGGTTTCAAGATCAAGACGTTCCAACACGCGCTCGAGGGTTACAAGGTAGCGAAGGAGATCGCGGCTCATGGCGCCGGCGCTTCGATCTTTGCTGATTCATGGGCGTACAAGATCGAAGCCTACGACGCCATTCCTTACAACGCGGCGATCATGACGCGCGCCGGAGTGGTCGTGTCAATGAACTCCGATTCAGACGAGCGCGCACGTCGCTTGAACATCGAAGCAGCCAAAGCAATGCATTGGGGCGACCTGACTGAAGAACAGGCGCTCAAGCTCATCACGCTCAATCCGGCGATTCAGCTCGGCATTCAGGAGCGTGTTGGTTCGATCGAAGTCGGGAAGGATGCGGACATCGCGATTTGGAATGGACATCCATTCAGCGTCTATTCGCGCGTTGACACGACGTTCATCGACGGTGACGTCTACTTCGATCGCGCTCAGGATCTTGCTCGACGCCCGGAACTCGCTAAGGAACGAGCAGCCCTCGAGCAAGCCGAGCCGAACCGTCCTCGTCCAAAGGGAGAGTCGCCGCAAACACCGCGACGCCGTCCGAGCGGTCATGAAGACGACGATATCGAGACCGACAAGCCATAAAGATCATCTCTGCGGCCCTCTGCGCTCTCTGCGTTCAAACGCACTCTTAACGCAGAGAACACAGAGATACGCAGAGGGCCGCAGAGAAAAGCTGGAGAACATATGAGAACCATCGTTTTAATACTTCTTTGTACCGTATCCGCGTTGGCCCAACAGATCGGAAACCCAACCACGCAGCAGGGTGTAATGCCGGCGCGTGGGACGTTCGCGATTCGCAACGCGCGCATCGTCACCGTTAGTGGTCCAGACATCGAAAATGGGACTGTAGTAATTCGCGATGGAAAGATCGAAGCCGTGGGAGCGAACATTTCCGTACCAGCCGGCGCACAAACGATCGACGGCAACGGCTTGTCGGTTTATCCCGGCATGATCGACGCCGGTACAAACATGGGACTCGTCGAAGTTCCGCAAGGTGCTAATGGTACTGTCGACACTGCCGAAGTCGGCGATCTTAATCCAAACGCGAAAGCAATCGTCGCAGTCAATCCACACAGCGCTCACATCGCAGTGACGCGTGTTGAAGGGATAACCAACACACTAACGGCTCCGACCGGCGGTTTGATCTCAGGCCAGGCTGCATTGATCAACCTGCTCGGTACGTCGCCGAAAGAGATGGCAGTCGTTCCTCAACTCGCGCTCGTGATCAACTATCCGCGTATTGCCGGTGGGGGCGGCGGCTTTGGTGGCTTCCAGCAACAACCCGCAAATCTTTCCGAAACTCTGGCGGCGAACGAGCGACAGGTCGAACAGATCCGAAAGATGCTGCGCGACGCCGAAGCTTACGGACGTGCGCAGGACGCTTACGCAAAGGACAAATCTCTGCCGCGTCCGGATCACAACGTCGTGCTCGAGCCGCTCGTCCCGTATGTTCGTGGCGAACAGCCCGTGATCTTTCGCGCGGATCGGGAAGCGGAGATTCGTGGCGCCGTTAAGTTTGCGGAAGAGATGAAGTTGAAGCCGATTATTCTCGGCGGCAACGACGCATGGAAGGTCGCGAGTCTTCTAAAAGAAAAGAACGTTCCGGTAATTCTCACCGGCATCCTCTCCCTGCCGGTTCGAGAAGACGATGCTTACGACGCCTTGTACGAAAATGCCGCGAAACTGCAGGAGGCCGGCGTGCGTTTCTGCATATCCACCGGTGACGCCGGAGCTGAGGTGCGGAACCTGGCCCAGTACGCCGGAATGGCGGCGGCTTTTGGGCTCTCCAAGAGTGATGCGCTGAAGGCAGTCACGCTCTATCCCGCGCAAATCATGAATGTGGCCGACCGTTTAGGTTCGATAGAGGTGGGGAAGATGGCCAATTTGGTGGTTACCGACGGCGATCTACTCGAAATCCGATCTCACATACGATACTTGTTCATCGATGGGCGTCCGGTGGTGTTAACCAGCAGGCACACAGAATTGAATGACGCTTTTAAAAACCGGAAGTAACTCTACTCCACTTCGAGTCCGTCAAATAGATCCGTAACGGAAACCTCGAACCCCTCGAGTACGCGCGACTGTGCCTGCTGCCCGCGTGTGTATTTCAAAACATGCCACACGAGCTTCTCACCGATCTTGCCGGCATGGCGCACTTCGATAGTTGCGGCAAACGGATTGACCAGCCACAACTCGCGAACGCCAAGCGCGAGATACGTATCGGCTTTCGTGGTGTGATCGTAAACAATCGTTCGGCGCGAAGAAAATTCGAAGACAATGTCCGCTGAAGTGAACGCTGTTCCCATCCTTTCTCGCGACTCCGTCGAAACGTACATCAGGTCAGGTTCAAGATAAGTCGAACCTTCAGCCCTGACATAAATTGGTGCAGGCGGAAAGTACACATGACCTTCGATTTTGTTGTTAAGCACAAACCTCATCAATGTCTCGTTCATTCGTGAGGCGACATCCTGGTGAGGTGGATTTGGCGGCGGAACCATAAAAAGAAATCCTCCTATGAGGTTATAGCGCGCATGGTCCTCTCTTTCGGGCAGGGCCCAAAACTCTTCAAGAGTGTAGCGTCGCAGGAGTGGTGAGAAATTGACCTCGATCGATGTTTGAGTATCTAAAGCTTGCATCGTGTGGCCTCCGATTGTTGCTATCGTAGCACAAAGCTTCTATTCACTGACGCGCAACTTATCCACCGGTAGCATGGCGGGGGAGCCTTTGTGTTGCCAGCAGCGTACTGGTCCATGAACACGTCGCGAGCACGGCGTCCCTTTCTTCGTTCTCGCCCCGCAGATGTAAACGTCTTCAACTGTGAGTGGCGCGGGCGCGCTCGAAGAGTTCTGCGACGCCGGTGTGTTAACGAGTCGTTCAATCACCAGCGGTGAAGGCTTATGTCTGGTTCCTCGTCCAATGAAGACTCCGGCGACCAGCAAAACGATCGCTGCTAAAGCTCTGCGCAGCAATTGTAGTCGAACGAATCGCGCAGAACATTTGTCGCAGAAACGCCTGCTGGTCCAAAGACGCCAGCGCAGCCGGACAATCTTCTCCCCGCAGTCGGAGCAAAAATTTGGACGATAATTCGTGAGGAGCGACAAGTTATGAGGTTCCTTTCCCGTCTGCTGCCCGCATTATAGGTGATCCGCGGCAAAAGCAACCGATCTCCGCTCGTTTGCGTCCGAAATCAGCGCGTTTGAAAAACTCAGAACGGGCGGGCATACTTTGCGAACCGATTTTCCCATGAGTTACCCCAAATATATCCAACAGCTTCTTTTTATTGGGTTTTTGACGATATTCGCCGTTGCTCCGATCGCTGCCCAGGACGATGAGGTCATTCGCACCGAAACGTCCCTCGTGCAGTTGAACATCGGTGTGGTTGATAAGCAGGGCCGGGCAGTTACTTCGTTGACGCAAAAAGATTTTGTGGTCTACGAGGATGGAGTGAAGCAGTCGATCCAGCACTTCGAGCCAGTCGACGCGCCTTTCAGTCTCGTGTTGATGCTCGACATGTCGGGCTCGACGATCAATTTTCGCCAGCAGTTGAAACTCGCGAGCCAGCGTTTTCTCGATGCGCTTGCGCCTGAGGATCGCGTCGCAGTTATTCAGTTTAATAAGGAAGTCAAATCGTTGAGCGGTTTCAGTCTGGACCGGGCGAAAAGCTATTACGCGATTGAACTCGCTTCGGGCGCCGGCGAGACTAATTTTTACCAGGCACTCAAGTATGCGCTCAAAGAGTTGGAGAAAGAGGGTAAGCGACGCAAGGCCATCGTAGTGTTGACGGATGGTCTCGACACGCAGCTTCGCA
The DNA here is from genome assembly GCA_046730735.1 of Acidobacteriota bacterium. Taxonomy (GTDB): domain Bacteria; phylum Acidobacteriota; class Blastocatellia; order Pyrinomonadales; family Pyrinomonadaceae; genus PSRF01. The sequence goes on from JBKPJP010000285.1 coordinate 14,348, forward strand.
ACGCCGATCGCAGCACGCTGGCGAAAGCACAAACGAATGAAGAAGCACTGGCGACGATCGATCCACATTCGAGTGCCGACTTGAACAGTGTCTTAGCGTCGGCGGATCGACAAGGCGTCACGATTTATCCATTAGCCTTGCCTTCGGGTGATCCGAAACGTCTGCCGATACAGACGCCAAACATCGTCGGCATTTACGCAGCGGCGCGTGCGCGTTTGCAGTCGCTGGCGGATCGCACTGGCGGGCGTTTGAACGAGATCAATCAGTTGCAGTATATGGCGCAGCTATATCGCGAAGTTGCGGCGAGTTTGCGGACGCTCTATACGGTCGCCTATCAGCCGCAGGGCGAGCGCCCGCGTGGAAAGTGGCATGAAATCAAGGTGGAAGTCGTATCTTCCGACCTCACGGCGCGCACCAAACCCGGCTATTTCGCGCGTTAATCGCGGGCATTTTACATATTCGCGCCGAGGCTTTAGTATAAAACGCTTCGCACCCGTAGCTCAGTTGGATAGAGTACCTGACTACGAATCAGGGGGTCGCATGTTCGAATCATGCCGGGTGCACCAATGGTATCAACGACTTGCGGGCAGTCCGAAAAGGCTGCCCGCTTGGTTTGTGTGTCCATAGTGTGTCACGAGCGAGATTCAACCATATAACATGCGTTCAAGCTGAGCCGTTGCTTCGATCTGCATCGTAGGCAGGACATGGCTGTAAACGTCCATTGTGAGCGTCACGCTGCTGTGTCCGAGTCTTTCGGCGACGATCTTAGGGTGCACGTTGGCCTGTAGTAGAAGCGTGGCGCAACTATGCCTTAAAGCGTAGAGGCTAAGACCTTCCGAAAGACCAGCAGCTCGCAGGGCGGGTTTGAAGTATCTCCGGGATACGTTGCGGCGTTGAAGTGGCGTTCCATCAGACGAAGCGAATACAAGATCCGTGCGTACTCCAGCCTTTAGCAGGGCTTCATTCTGCGCCGCACGATGCTCTCGCAGTTGTTGCAGCATCGGTGCTGGCAGAGGCACACAGCGGCGACTAGATTTCGTTTTAGTATCTTTGAAGTACCACGATCCGCCCTGCTTCTTACTGAGCCATTCTACAGATCGCTGTATGGTCACAGTTGCGCGGTCAAAATCGATATCAGACCATTTAACTGCAAAGCATTCAGAGGGACGTGCACCTGTGCAGAGCATGAAACTAAAAAGCGTCCGGTGCTTGTTTTCAACAGTCACGGTGCGTCCGTCTGGTTCGGTGCGCGTAACAATGCGAACAGCGATCAGACTGTTAGCCTGCTCGCGTGTAAGACACTGAATCTCGCGGGCCTTGTGCTTCGGCAGTTCTACTGCATTACAGGGGTTAGAATGAATCAGATTCAGTTTGACAGCTTGGCTCAGAGCGCTACGCAGAGGCGCGTGGACATGCCGCGCAACTGAGGGAGATAGCTTGGCATACATTTCCTGAATATCCTTCGCTGACAAGTCTTTGAGCTTAACCTTGCCTATTGAGTTTTTGACCGTTCTCAATTGCTGGTCATACCCTGCAAAGGTAGTGTTGCTGACACGCGGCTTAGCAATTGTTTTGAGCCACGAATCAAGGTGATCGCCAAGCGTTGTTTTCGTTTCTATGGTTAGCTTCAATCCCAGATCTTGCTTGCGCAACTGATCGCGAATCCATTTTTCCGCATCTTTGCGGCTCGTATTGATGGTCTTATTCAGGTATGACTTGCGTCCGGCAGCATCGCGGCCAGTAAAGACTCGGCAGAGCCACGACTTTTTCCCGCGCCGAATGATCTGGCCGGGACCGGATGGTGCCTTGCGTTTGATGCGAGTCTCTTTTTGCGCGGTCTGGTTTGATACCTCTTCACTCATGGATCAATTACCTCTTTCTGGTTGTTTTCGTGCGCTGAGTCTTTACGAGTAAATCTCCTGGCTGACATTCGAGCGCATCGCAGATCGAGTCTATGTCCTCAAGATTCAATCTTTGCGCCGTGCCATTAACCATCGCGGCCAACGTCGCCCAGCGAATGCCCGTTTGCTGCGAAAGCCAGTAAAGACTGCGACCGTCTAACAGTTTCTCAAGTTCAATCCTAATCATGGCCACGGATTGTACTCTCACCGTCTATAGACTACAAGCGTTTATTTCGTTACTGCTTTTAGATTCTGCGCAATGCTGTAGAGTTCTTGTGTGTGCGGTAGAATTAGCTGCCGATGGGCAACAACTGTAAATTCTGCGGCGTAGACGTGACGCTTTTCCGCTGGTGTCAGAATCGAGCTTGTAAGCTATACAACACGAGAGTTCCGGTAGTGCGCGGCTTCGCATTCGGATCTGAACTGTGCAAGCGTTGTGACGGCTTGCTCTCATCTACAAATCCCTGTCCTGAGTGTCTCCAAAATGAGCCGCAAGCGATACTTAAGCGTTTTGAGCAAGCCGATAAGGATGCTTTGAGAGCGGAGCTAGGGTATTCCGCTGAAGTCGAGTGGC
>JBKPJP010000286.1:0-1678 GCA_046730735.1 Acidobacteriota bacterium
AGTTAAGTGTTGAGTGATCTATGGAAACTCGACGCTGCGCTTCTTGGCGCCTTCGATCATTTCCACTGACGCACGCGGTGTGGGTTGAGGAGCTGGGGCTGCTGCCGCTGGTTTCGCCGCCGGCGCCGAAGAACGACGCACTGGCTTGGCTTCCTGTTTTGGTTGTTCACTCTTCAAAGCGCCAGGCTCCGGAAGCGGCTGGGCGCTTTCACCGCCTAACAGGTTGCGCTTATTGACGCCCGGCGTCTGTTCGTCACCCTGATCAATCTGGTTGCGCATCACGAGTTGCAACTTGCCTTCGGTAGCAGCGAGTGCAAGTTTCTCAGCCTGTTCGGGCGTAACCTGGAGTGTGACAGCCTTGACGCTATTGGCTTCGCGTTCGTTTTCAGGCTTGTCTATGTTCTGACCGTTGGCCAGCACCTTGATGTTCTGAAGCACGATCTTGGAGACCGGATCCTGATGGCTCATGCCTTGCGGGTCGATGGTGACAACTACGTCAACTAAAGAACCCGGCATGATGAATCCGGAGATGCCCGCGGCATCGTCAACCTTGACGGTCATCGCGCGATAGCCTTCCGGTATCACGGCTGACAAACCGGCAGCGGTTCCTTCCGGCGCGAGTCTCGCTTCGGTGATTGGCTCGCGCGCAGCGATGTTCACCACTGCTACGCGGCCGGCCAGCTTTTCAGGCGTGTCGAATGCTCCGTCGGGAGTTGATTCCTTAGGAAACTGGACCACCATGATCTGCTCGGGAATGATTTTGCTGCCGAGCGGAATCGGCACCTTCGCCACCGCTACCTTGCTCAGGTTCTTGCTGAAGGCCTGGGCGCTCGATAAATATCTGCTGACTGAGACGGCAGCGAGCACTCCAAAAATCAGCGCCCCTACCAGAACTATGAAAAAGCGTTTGTTTCGCATGGGAATCAACTCTCCGTTTTCGACAGGCCGTGGCCTGGTCAATAGCCGCTAACTAGCCGCTGTTAAGGGTGAAAAATCGCGGTCGCGATAATGGCGCCGATAGTGATAGCCGCACCGTATGGAATGGTGAGCCGACGATCAGCGGGGACACTGAATCTGGGCATTTGCCAGCCCGGTAACAACCCGACGAGGATCTGCAGCACGCGATGTAACGTGGTGCGTACAGCTCCCGATCGGAACATGACTACCAGCGCAAGCAAACCGCCGGTTAAAACGACTACCACAAAAGTCGGCAGTACCAGGTGAGCACCGAGTACTGAGCCGATGGCAGCAAACAGTTTGACGTCGCCTGCACCCATTGCTCCGAATACGTGCAACATGAACATCAACGTAAAAGCGAGTACGCACCCGCCGATGCTGCTTAGACCACCTTGCAGGCCGCCGAGTGCGAAGTTCATAGTCAATCCACTGATCAGAGTGGCAAGTACGAATGGATTAGGAATGCGGCGATAGCGCACGTCGTAATAAATGATGAGCCCGGCGAGCGGCACTAAGAAGAGTTCGAAGATGATTGCGGTTGGACTGAGCATTGATCACATACAGACGTCCCCGACGAAGCGGGGAAAAAAGCGGCGCACCTGGTGCAGTTTCAACTTCACAAGGCGCGCCACTTTCCGATTTGGCGGGTGCGATTACTGACCGGTAATCGTCGTCGCGAGTTCGGTGATCTTGGAAGCGATGTTGGTGCCCAGGGTACGGA
>JBKPJP010000287.1:0-3991 GCA_046730735.1 Acidobacteriota bacterium
GGTTTGTCGATAGTGAAGGTAGCAAGGTTCTGACTCTCCAGCCATGGGCTGAATTTGTTTGTCGCGGAGTGACTAACACGATCGTTTGGATCGGTAACGGAGATGCTGATCTCGAGCTCGTCCTTGAGCTGTGCCGGATTGTAGAGGCGGCCCTTGATCGTGACGCGGCCCGTAAACCCGCTGTCGATGTGAACACGCTCGAGCGATATTGCAGGCACGTAACGTAGATTCACGTAGCGATAAAGCCCGCCGTTGAGATTGAAGTCGCTCAGATTGGATGGGATCATCTCGAGGTCGCGCGAGTTGTCGCACATCACCGCAATCGGGACTTCGAATTTCGGAAACTTCTTCGCCTGCTCGGTGATGTCGACGACAAACTCATCGTAACCACCTACGTGCGATCCCACTTTTTCCGTGTGAACGAATACTTCTGTTTTCTGTCCGGCGCCTTCGAACTGTAAGAGCGTCCGGCCGTTGGGATACGGATTTGCGAGTGTAAACTTTGTGCGATACCAACCCGGTCCCTGGTAGTAAGGCGCATCCGGATCGACTGAGTCGTACGCATTGAAGCAATGTGGCACTTGTACTTTGCTCCAAACGTTCGCGTCGTCATTCGCCTTGCGCCACGCTTCCCATGGACCACCAAGACTGCCGCGGCGATATTCCCACTCACCTAATATATATGAGACTACCGGGTTGTCGGCGCTCGCCGGAGTAACGCGATTGAGTAACGTAGCTCCGACAACTGCTGTCGATGTTGTTTGCAAGAAAGCTCGACGACTGATGCGCTTCATTTGAGCCACGGATTATAAATCCGTGGTTAAATATGGTCTATGAACGCGCCCCTGACATTCATTGCATTCATCCTTCTTTTCCAAAATGGTAACGTCGCTCTCCGCAAGACTGCGCTCAAGTCGGCCACGCCCTCCGACGAGATCGTTCGTCTCGACATCAATCACGACGGCAAGCCCGACATTCTCGAGCGCTGGTGGAACGGCAAACGCGTGCGCTGGCTCGACGAAAACGGCGACATGCTGCCGACCGACACGCGTGGCGATCAGGTCGGCGACGTGATGCAGATCGACAAAAACGGTGACGGGCTCTACGACAGCGAACTCGACATCAACATCAAGTGGGCCGACAACGATGGCGATGGTCGCGCGGATCTGCAAGCGTTCGTTACGCAGGGTCGCGAGTGGTCCAACGGCAAGTTCAATCCCGCGAACTCGCATTGGATGGTCTTTATCGACGTTGAAAAAGACGGCGTGCTCGGCTGGCTCGATTGGGAAAAGTTCGACTTTGATAACGATAACTGGGGTTACACGGATAAGACGGATTGGTTACCCGATTACAACGGCGATGGGATTTTTTTGAAAGTTCACCGGCCGCCACAGTCTCTGCCCGACCCGCGCCTGAACTGGGAAAACCCTTTTGCTTTCTACGACTTCGACGGTGATGGCGCGAGCGAGATGGCGATGCGCTGGCTCGACCCCGTCCCTGCCCTCGATAAAGACGTCACCAAACTCACCGGCGTGCTCAGCGAGGCTTTCGCGACTTTCGATCTCGACAACGACTCGACTAAGGGAAATGAAACGGACTACGACATGTCGCTGCGCGGCGCGGGTGGTCCAGGTATTCCGTATCGCCAGTTTGTCCACAAGTATCCGGCGCTCAAAGGTAATCCGAAGTTCGACGGCTGCTTTCAATGGAACAACTGGCGCCGGATTGACGAGCTGATGTACATGCCGCACGAGAAGAGTTACGACTCGTTCTTCACGGCGCGTTGGGCGACGATGTATTTCGTGTTTGATGAAGACGACGACGATCATCGCTGGGAACGTGTGGAGATGTATTACCCGATGCACGGGTTTGGTGGCCCAAAGGACATCGATGTTTATTCCACTAAGAAATGGCGACGCGGTAACTACGCTGAATTAGCGATGGCGGGTCCGGACGAGAAGCCGGGTATCTCCGGCCATCCGCAAGCTGACTCGCTCGGCGATCGCGGTGAGTTTGACGAAGACAATTCCGGCGGCGGCAAGCTCTACGTCGGTGTGTTTGATCGAAAGCTTCATCTCGCCGGCGCCGAATGGGGCGCGTGGACTGTCGATAAGAATGGCGAGTTTCATGGTGGCAGTAAGACGCCGTCGCCGAAGCCGATCGCGCCACGCGTTGAAGAAGTCGTGAAGTATACGGACACGGATCGAAACGGATTTTTAGACACGATTGAATACGATTATGACGGCGATCGCACGATCGATCTGCGCGTGTCCTTGCTCGACTACCGCACCGCGAGCAATCCGCATCCGGATGTCACGCCGCTGATCGACACGCACAAAGAACGCTGGCAGGGATTGAATGTTTTATTCGGCAAGATCGCGAGCCAGTCGTTTCAGGAAGCGCTGCTCGTTTATCACGCCGCCTGGCGTCGCGGGCTGACGACGCCCGAGATGGACAAGCTCGCGTCAGCTTCGACAATCGGCGAGCGCTACGATCATGGTTACTGGTTGAAAGAAAAGCTCTTCCGCGAGATTCGCGCGCGCGTTCGGGGCTCGAGTCTCGAGAAGGATCTGACGCGGCTCTACTACACGGGCCAATTCGAGGAGTATGCGAGGCGAATCTCGGATGTGCCGGCAAAATAAGCCGCGGATGACACGGATAAACGCGAATCTAATTAAAGATTTTTATCTTCTTATAAAGATTATAGCTTTGACTCTTGGCCCAACCGACCGTAGCATGCTCCCCTGCCATGCTACAGAACCGAGTCAATATCTTCGATACAACTTTACGTGATGGTGAACAATCGCCCGGTTGCTCTATGAACCTGACCGAGAAGGTCCGGATGGCCAACAAGCTCCAGGACCTGGGCGTCGATGTCATTGAGGCCGGCTTTCCGATCGCCTCGGAAGGCGACTTTGACGCCGTGAGGGCCGTCGCGGCCCAGTGCCAGACAATCAAAGTAGCCGCGCTCTGTCGCACCGCGGAACTGGACGTCGCGCGCGCCGCGGAGGCTTTGCAGTATGCAGCCCGCCCGCGCATTCACACGTTCTGCGCCACGTCTGATATCCATCTCGAACACAAACTCAGGAAGACGCGCGCGGAAGTTATTGAAATGACGCGCGCGGCCGTCAAACAGGCACGCAACTACGCTGAAGACGTCGAGTTCTCAGCCGAAGACGCGACTCGCAGCGATATCAACTACCTTTGTGAAGTGCTTGACGCAGCCGTGGATGCAGGCGCTTCAGTGCTCAACGTGCCGGATACTGTCGGCTACACGACACCGGTGGAATACACGTACCTGGTCCAACAGGTGCGCGAACGAGTCGTCAGAGACAGAGACGTGATTATCAGTGTTCACTGTCACAACGATCTCGGTCTTGCAGTGGCCAACAGTCTCGCGGCGATCGAAGCAGGCGCACGACAAGTTGAATGCACGATCAACGGCATCGGCGAGCGCGCCGGCAACGCATCGCTCGAAGAGATCGTGATGGCGTTGCACGTGCGCGCGGATCGTCTGCCGTTCGAGACGGGCATCAAAACCACGGAGTTGTATCCCACAAGCCAGATGCTCTCGAGTATCGTCGGTTTTGAAGTGCAACCAAACAAAGCGATCGTGGGCCGCAACGCGTTCGCGCATGAAGCCGGTATTCATCAGCACGGCGTGATTAACAATCCACTCTGCTACGAGATCATGACGCCCGAGTCAGTGGGCGTTCCGACCAACTCGCTCGTGCTCGGCAAACATTCCGGCCGTCACGCGCTCTCGTTGCGCTACAGCGAGCTTGGTTACGACATTACGTCCGCGGAGCTCGACGCCGCTTATCGAAGCTTTACAAACCTTGCGGATCGGAAGAAGCGGATCTACGATCAGGATCTCATCTCCCTGCTCAGCAGCGCGACACGCGCACGCGTTGAAACAGTTGTTGGCGCGGCAGCCTGAGGTATAAGCAATGAAAACCAGAATTACGCTTGTTCCCGGTGACGGGATTGG
>JBKPJP010000288.1:0-13485 GCA_046730735.1 Acidobacteriota bacterium
GTCGAAAAGGTTTTTCGATCATGTCCTCGGATGCTTTTGAGTTTTCGTCGAGTTCGTACCTCTCACGATCGCGCTTCTCGATCTTGTCGATAAATTCCAACTCTTCATTATCTTCATAACTGACGCCCATCGCTGATGCATTCTCTTCGACGAGGGACTGATCCGGCGTCGGATTGTCCCCCGCTACGGTTTCCGATCCGCTGGCGTTGACGTCTTCCCAGTCCGCATCCAGATCACCACCGGCATCGCGCGGCGACGCAGCCGTGTTGTTGCGCAGCCGTTGGGCCAGCAGTTCCGGATCCTTAGGCGCGCGCGAAATCTCGAGCTCCATAAACTCCTCAATTTCCGGGTCCGGAACGTAATCAGGGTCGTTAGCCAAATACTCGCCGCGTTTCTTTGCCATACAAATCTCCTTTGGGGAAACTATAACCAATACGCGGGAAATGAAGAAATCAAGATTTTGTTTCACGCAGAGGCGCAAAGAACGGACGCAAAGACGCAAAGAAGAATATGAATGTTTTGCTGCGTCTTTGCGGCTTTGCTTTGCGCCTTTGCGTGAAATATTCCTCGCTGGTACACTTCAACTTGAACCAAAACATTCAACAAAACTTCGCTTCTCAGGAAAGAGTTTGAGCACCACTATGCCAGCCAGCTCCTTTGATTCTTTGCAAACTTTCAGCTCCGCCAACGGCCCGATAGGACAATTCTTTTCATTGCCAAAACTCGAGCAGGACGGCGTTGGTCCCGTTTCACGACTCCCGCACAGCCTGCGCGTTGTCCTTGAATCAGTGCTGCGCAACTGCGACGGCGAAAAGATTACCGAAGACGACGTTCGCGACCTCGCCAACTGGCAGCCAAACGGCAAACGCATTGAAGAAATTCCTTTCATCGTCGCCCGCGTGCTGCTACAGGATTTCACCGGGGTTCCGCTGCTCGTCGATCTCGCTGCGATGCGTTCAGCCGTGGCGCGGCTTGGGAAAAACACGAGTGTTATCGAACCACTCGTGCCCGTCGATCTCGTGATCGATCACTCCGTGCAGGTCGACTTCTCCAGCACGCGCGATGCGTTTGAAAAGAACATGGAGATGGAGTTCAAGCGCAATCGCTCGCGTTACCAGTTTCTCAAGTGGGGCACTCAGGCATTCGACGGCTTCTGCGTGATTCCTCCCGGCATCGGCATCTGTCACCAGGTCAACCTCGAATATCTCGCGAAGAATGTTTGGGAAAAAAATGTTTACTACCCGGATTCACTCGTAGGCACTGATTCACACACGACGATGATCAACGGTCTCGGGATCGTCGGTTGGGGCGTGGGCGGCATTGAGGCAGAGGCGGCGATGCTGGGCCAACCGGTTTACTTCCTGACTCCCGACGTCGTCGGCGTGCACCTGAGTGGCAGCCTGCGTGAAGGTGTGACCGCCACGGATCTCGTGTTACGTGTCACGGAGATGATGCGCAAGGCGAAGGTAGTCGGAAAGTTTGTTGAGTTTCATGGCGAAGGCGCGGCCAGTCTGTCCGTGACCGATCGCGCCACGATTGCCAACATGGCGCCCGAGTACGGCGCGACGATGGGGTTCTTTCCGGTCGATGAAGAAACTTGTGCGTATCTGCTCGCGACCGGGCGTCCGAAAGAGCACGTGGACATCGTTAGAGACTACTACACGGCGCAAGGCATGTTTGGCATACCACGCCGGGACGAGTGCGACTACAGCGTCGTGCTCGATCTCGATCTCGCGTCGATTGGTCCAAGTGTGGCTGGTCCAAAGCGACCACAGGATCGCATCGAACTATCAGCCCTTAAGACGCAGTTCAACGACTTGATGGTGAAGCCGATCAACGAAGGCGGTTACGGCAAAACCGAAGACGATCTCTGGACGCGTTATCACGTGAAGATCGGCGCGGATCGACAGCGCGATATGGCAGGCGGCGGTGAGCAACGACCGGAAACGGTTCCCGAGGTTGCCCGTAATCATCAAACAACCGCGAACACAAACGTCTGGACGGAAACGGAAATGGTCAACAACCGTCCCACGCCGGACCGAGTTGCCGAGATTCCCGAAGACGAGTTTCCGACTGGTGATGAACTGGTGGGCCATGGCGACGTTCTGATCGCGGCGATTACGTCGTGCACGAACACTTCCAATCCGAGCGTGATGCTGGCGGCGGGATTGCTCGCCAAGAAAGCCGTTGAAAAAGGACTGACCGTCAGTCCGAAGGTGAAGAACTCACTCGCGCCCGGCTCGCGAGTAGTTACTGAATACCTCGAACGAACCGGACTCCAGTCATACCTGAACGAATTGGGATTCAATCTTGTCGGTTACGGCTGCACCACCTGCATCGGAAACTCCGGACCACTCGACCCCGCTCTCGAACAGATCGTAAACGAACGCGACGTCATCGCGGCGTCTGTTCTTTCAGGCAATCGAAACTTCGAGGCGCGCGTGCACCAGAGCATCAAAGCAAACTTTTTGATGAGTCCGCCGCTCGTGGTTGCGTTTGCGATTGCGGGGCGTATCGATCTCGATCTCGCGTCGGATCCGATCGGCACCGGCAATGACGGCGAAGAGGTTTACCTGCGCGACATCTGGCCCACGATGGAAGAGATCAATGGCATGTTGCACGCGGCTTTTGATCCGGAGACATATCGACGGCTGTACGGTAGCTTCGCGGAACAGAATCCGTTGTGGAACGAGATCCCGAGTTCGAGCGGCAATGTTTACGGATGGGAAGCTGAGTCGACTTACATTCGCGAGCCGCCCTATTTCGAAGATTTTCACAGCACGCTCCTGCCTGTGTCTGACGTCAAAGGTGCCCGACCGCTCGCGATCTTCGGTGATTCAGTCACGACGGATCACATCAGTCCGGCCGGCGCGATTAAGCCTTCGTCCCCGGCAGGCTTGTACTTGCAGGAACGCGGCGTCGATATCAAAGACTTCAATAGCTACGGCGCGCGGCGTGGCAATCACGAAGTGATGGTGCGCGGCACGTTCGCGAACGTGCGCATCAAGAATCTGATGGTGCCCGGCGTTGAAGGCGGCGTGACGATCTATCAACCCGATGGCGAACGCATGAGCATTTACGATGCAGCAATGCGTTATCAGTCTGAAAATGTGCCGCTCGTGATCATCGCCGGTCAGGAGTATGGTACTGGCAGTTCGCGTGACTGGGCCGCGAAAGGAACGCGACTGCTCGGCGTCAAAGCCGTAATCGCGCAGAGTTTTGAGCGTATCCATCGCAGTAATCTGGTGGGAATGGGTGTGTTACCCTGCCAGTTCCAGGACGACACAAACGCGGCTTCGCTGCGACTAGACGGCACTGAAAAGTTCGATCTGCTGGGAATCGAAGCAGGCATCGAACCGCGCCAGGACGTGACGCTAGTGATTCATCGAGCGAGCGGCGCGATCGAGGAAATTCCGATCACACTCAGAATCGACACGCCGATTGAAGTGGATTACTACAAGCACGGCGGAATTCTTCCGTACGTGCTGCGTCAACTATTGTTAGGAACAACGGAGTTCTAGCCACAGATAACACGGATTAAAAATACGGATTGGAGAAATATGTCATCAGCAGCAGTAGATTCGCGTAAGTATCAGCTCTTCATCGATGGACAGTGGGTCGATTCACAATCAGGCAAGACTTTTAAGACGCCGAACCCGGCGACGGGCGAGACGCTCGCCGAAGTCGCTGAAGCCGACAAGACGGATATCGACAAAGCCGTCGCGGCTGCCCGGCGCGCGTTCGAAGGCAAGTGGTCCAAAATGAGTGCGCGTGATCGCGGCAGGCTGCTCTATAAGCTCTCGCAGTTAATCGAGCAACACTCCGCCGAACTCGCCGCTCTCGAAACTGCCGATAACGGCAAGCCGATTAAAGAGTCGATGTACGTTGATCTGCCGCAAGTGGTCGAGAACTTCGAGTACTTCGCGGGTTGGGCCACCAAGATCGAAGGCGAAACGATCCCCGTGCCCGGCAAGATGTTCAACTACACGTTGCGCGAGCCGATCGGTGTTTGCGGCCAGATCATCCCCTGGAACTTTCCCCTATTGATGGCGGCGTGGAAACTCGCGCCCGCACTCGCCGCCGGCAACACAATCGTTCTCAAACCCGCGGAGCAAACTCCTGTCGGCGCGATGGAGCTCGCGAAGTTGATCCAGGAAGCGGGATTCCCGGAAGGCGTAGTGAATATCGTTCCCGGCTATGGCGAGACTGCGGGTGCCGCACTCGCGTCGCATCCCGGTATCGACAAGATCGCATTCACCGGCTCGACTGAAGTCGGCAAGTTGATTGCGAAGTCTGCGGCTGAGAATCTCACAAAAGTGTCTCTCGAACTCGGCGGCAAGGCGCCGAACATCGTGTTTGCTGATTCGGATCTCGAACAGGCAGTGGCCGGCGCGATGATGGGGATCTTCTACAACCAGGGCCAGGTGTGTTGCGCCGGTTCGCGATTGTTTGTGGAAGAGTCAGTCAAGGATGAATTCCTCGGCAAGCTCTCGGAGAAGGCCGGAAAGATTGCGGTTGGCGATCCGATGAACAAAGCGACGCAGATGGGACCGCAAGTTTCCGAAGAGCAACTGAACCGGATCAAGGGCTATGTCGACATTGCGCGTGAAGAGGGCGCCACAGTCGTCGCCGGCGGACAGTCGCCGAATCTCGAAGGGGCGTTTCAGAAAGGTTACTTCTTCACTCCGACTATCTTCGCGGAAGTGAAGAACAGCATGCGCGTGGCCCAGGAAGAGATCTTTGGACCAGTGGTTTCTGTTATCAGTTTCAAAGACGAAGACGACCTGATCAAGCAGGCGAATGACACGATTTATGGTCTATCGGCCGGTATTTGGACCAGGGACATCACGCGCGCACATCGTTTTGCAAAAGAGATCAAGGCTGGCGTGGTTTGGATTAATACCTTCAATATGTTCAACGCAGCGTCTCCCTTTGGTGGTTACAAACAATCGGGCTACGGCCGTGAGATGGGCAAGCACGCGCTCGAACTTTACACGCAGGTAAAGAGCGTTTGGGTCGATCTCTCGGGTAGACCGATCGGCTGGTTCGGGAAATAGGGCCACGGATTACACGGATAGGAACGGATTTGCTATCATCATGTCCTCTCCCGAGATGACTGAACATTAAAGGAGACGCCAATGCTTGCATTGAAAAAAGCCGCCGTTCTTTTAGTTCTGATCAGTGGAGCACTGCTGTTCACCGCCTGCCCCAGCCAGACAAATATCGCCAAAATAAACGCCAATCCCGATCGTTATCGCGGCAAGGAAGTCGGGATTGCGGGCCGAGTCACTGATAGTTATGGCGTAATGGGTGCGGGCGCCTACGAGATCGACGACGGCACGGGAAAAATCTGGGTCGCTACGAGACGCGGTGTTCCGTCTCGCGGTTCACACGTCGGCACGAAGGGTTACATTCATAACGGCTTCAGCTTTGCTGGTCGTAGTTACGGCACCGTGCTGGAAGAAACCGATCGCCGTTCAAGATAATGCGTGTAATCTGTGGATAAAAAAATCGACCGCGAGATCGTTCAACATGTTGACCAGGAGTTCGCCGCCCTGCTCAAAAGTTTAAAAGATCTCGCGAGCTCGGTCCCGGCAAATCTCCTCTACCGCAATCCACCGGCAATCAGCATCGGCGAGTGCATCCTTCGCAGCGGCGCAAGGATCGAACAGACCTGCGGCGGCCTCACGTCCAATCTCTGGGACGATCCTTTCGAGTGGACGCTGCCCGAAACGCTTTCCAACTCGGATTTGATTGTCGACTACTTGTCCGAAGTCGATCGACTGCGGCAACTCGCATTCAATTCAATTACTGACGACAGAGCGTTAACGAAGTACATTTCGGCTCCAGCGGGCGAGCGGCAACTTGTTAACGTGCTGCTGGAAACGCTCGTTGAGGCCGGTGATTATCGCGGCCGCGCTGTGGCCACGATCAAAATACTTTCCGGTGAGGGCGCTGCTCGGTTTATTATCTAGCCGACGTAACAGCCCGTTTCGCGAGGAACAATCCCCATGTTTTGTCCGCAATGCGGCCAGCAACAAGTGACCGGAGCTATCCGATTTTGCTCTCGTTGCGGTTTCCCACTGGATGGCGTCGTGCAGTTGCTCAACCACGGCGGACTGCTGCCGGTCTATCGTAATCCGGACGAGCCGGCTCCCATTTCGCCACGCAGGAAAGGCGTCAAACAGGGCGGGTTGTTGCTCCTTTCCGGAGCGCTGCTTGTGCCGATACTGGGTATGTTTGCGAGTTTCACTAACGCCACCTTCATCGAAATACTCGCTGCTCTCGCGGCGATCATCTGTTTTGTCGGTGGCCCACTGCGCATGTTGTACGCGGCAGTGTTTGAAGAAGGCGCGCCGAACCCGTTTCGCCCGTATGGACCACCGGCGGCTCCGATGCCCGTGCATCCCCAACAATTTGGACCACCTGTGCAACGTCCCGCACTTACACCGCCGCCTGCGCGGGCGCAGGGTGGTTGGCGGCGTCCGAATACCGCGGAGTTGGCAAATCCACCCAGCGTCACTGAAAACACCACCCGCTTGCTGGACAAAGAGGATCGCACTCCAGAGCAATAGCAGTGCGCGCCATCACTTTTTACGACTGGATGAAGGCGGCGCTGTACGACCCGGCTCACGGCTACTACCAGAGATCAGATCGCGAACGCTGGGGCAGGGCAGGTGACTACCGGACCAGTCCTGAGCGAAGCGCGCTCTTCGCGGCGACGTTCGCGCGTTACTTCGCGCGACTTTACGAAGAGCTTGGCCGGCCGCGTGAGTGGGCAATCGTTGAATGTGGCGCCGGCCGCGGAGACTTTGCTTTGGGCGTGCTCGAAACGTTGGCCCGGCAATTTTCTTCCGTTTTCGACGCAACAAGTTATGTCGTTTACGACGTCAGTCTCGATGCGCTGCGGCGCACCCGGGAACGACTCGTTAATTTTGGCGACCGAGCTAAGTTCACTTCATCTTTTGACGAGATCCAGGTTGAAAACGGGATCTTCTTTTCGAACGAGTTGCTCGACGCGTTTCCGGTCCATCGCGTGGTGCAAACGGAGCAGGGTTTGGCGGAGCTTTACGTCGATGGTTTTTCCTGGTCTGAAGGGAATTTATCGACGCCTCGATTGGCTGAGTTCTGCGCACAGTATGCACCGGAACTCATAGCCGGTCAGGTCATCGAGATCAATCTCGAAATCGACGAATGGTTTGCGCGCGTGGCCGGCAAGCTCGCGAATGGATTTGTAATCACCGTCGATTACGGAGCTGAGAGTGATGAGTTGTACGACGCGACGATGCGTCCAAACGGAACGCTCCGCGGCTTTCGCTGGCATGAGTTTGTTGACGATGTGTTGGCCCAACCCGGCGAGTGTGACATTACCGCCAGCGTCAACTGGACACAGGTCAAGACAGTCGGCGAGCGAGTGGGTTTGAAGGTTGTCGAATTTGCGTCTCAGGATAAGTTTCTCGTGAATGCCGGTTTGCTTGCGGAGTTGGAATATCAGCTTAGTCTGGCTAAGACTGAAGCAGAGAGAGCAGCGTTGACGACGGGTGCGAGAGACATGATTCTGCCGGGTGGAATGGCGTCGAGTTTTCAGATTCTGGTACAAAGACGCGTCAGGGAGGAAGACAAAGATGTCGCGTGATTTTGAGTTGGTTGATGTGTGTCACACTGTCGAGCACGGCATGATCACTTACAAGGGACTGCCGGCGCCCGTGATAAGCGACTATCTCAGTCGCGAAGAGTCGAGCACTCGCTACGCGCCCGGGACCGAGTTTCACATCGGCAAGATCGAGATGGTGGCGAATACGGGCACATATCTCGATAGCCCGTTTCACCGCTACGCGCGCGGCAAGGATCTGGCGAGTCTTGATCTGTATTCAGTTGCGAATCTCGACGGCATCGTCGTGCGTTGTCTGGACCGGACTGAAATTACAGAAGACGCATTCCGTGACATCGACGTGAATGGCAAGGCCGTGCTGGTCCATACCGGTTGGGACCGGTATTGGCGCAAGGAAGAATACTCGAGCGGGAATCACCCTTTTCTAACCGAAACCGCCGCTACGTACCTCGCGAAGAACAACGCGGCTTTAGTCGGAATTGACTCCTTCAACATCGACGCCACGCGCGACGGTAATCGTCCGGCACACTCCGTATTGCTGGGCCACGACATTCCCATCGTCGAGCACCTCTGCGGCCTCGGCGACCTGCCCGACAGTGGCTTCAAATTCTTCGCGGTGCCTGTGAAAGTGCGAAACTTCGGAACGTTTCCGGTACGCGCGTTCGGAATCGTCTCACGCTAAGTCACAAAGTTACGAGGAAGGCGCTTGCGCCTTTGCGTGAAACAATTGCTCCATTCAAATTAAAACAGCTCGAACTTGATTGTCAGGTACTTCTTCGGATTCTGGCGGAAGTCGTAGATCATTTTGACGCCTTCCGACGAGAGCTGGTTCACGTTTGTGTAAAGCGTGTCGTCGTTGAGGAGTTTGCCCACCGTGCCTTCGCCACGTTGCGCGGCCGAGACCATGTTGTCGACGCGTTCGGCAGTGGTGTTGAAGCGCGCGATGGCCGCGCGTGCGTCGTTGTAGATCTGTTCGTCGCGGATGAGTTTGCCGAGCGTGCCGCGGCCGGCATTAATTTCGGCAATCATCAGGTTGATCGAGTCTACCGATTTGTCGAGACGATCGGCCGTGCGATTGATGCGATTGTAAAACTCGTCGTCAGTCAAGAGCTTGCCTGCCGTGCCACGTCCCGCTCGCAGATCGTCAGCAATGGCTTTGAGTGAAGTGGTGATCTCGTTCGCATTGTTGTAAAGCGCGGGGTCGTTAATGAACCGTCCGGCCGAACCATTGCCCGATCTGACCGCCGTCATCACATCCTGCGTCTCGCGAATCGTCGCGTTCAGGTTATTGTAGAGCGCTTCATCGCTGAACAAACGCCCGACAGTTCCTTTACCGTCTTTGACATCCTTCACGATGCCGTTGATCTCGTCGGAGAGTTTACTGAGACGTTGGGCCAGATCCGTTCCTGATGTCGCAAAGTCGTTGACCGTGTTTGAAGACGAAGACGGCAGCAAAGCATTATCCTGCACAGGCGTACCGACTGCCGTGCCCGGCGTGATGTTGATAAGCATTTCATTTCCGAGCAGGCTGGGCGAACCTTGTTGCGCCGTCGAGTCAGAACGGATGCGCTCGTTTGCCGGACGCCCGTCGATCGTCGAATCAACTGTCAACTGTGCTTCAACGCGCGGCGCTCCCGGAACCGGCGACGGCTCGAGTAAAACTATCCGCTCGACCTTACCGACTCGCACGCCAGCGAGTCGCACTTCCGAGCCTTCGCGCAATCCGTTCGCATCCACGAAGCGAGCTTTCAAGTGCAGCTTTTTGCTGAAGGGATTGATGTCGCCCGAAGCATTGAGTACGAGAAAAATCAACACGATGATCGCGAACAGCACGAAAATGCCGACTCGTATCTGGCTCAGACTGACAGTGGTTCTTGATCGAGGCATGGCGTTGTCCTCACACTTTCTTTAATGTCCCCGCAGAAATTTCTGGATGTACGGATCCTCGGACCGGCGCAGCGCTTCGTCAGTGCCGCTGAAAATAATATTGCCCTCGCGCATTATCATCACCTTGCTGTTAATGAGACACAGCCGCTCACCTTCACGCTCGAAAACTACTTTGCCGTCTTCATCAACGACCGCGTATTCCGAACAGATGTAATCGAGATTGTTCATCTCGTGAGTGACGAAGATTGACGAAACGTCTTCGAGATCACGCAGCTTCATCGCAAGCTCGCAGATGGTTCGTGCGGTTGGCGGATCGAGACCGGCGGTCGGTTCGTCAAACAGCACGATCTTCGGATCGCCGACGAGCGCGCGCGCGATGCCGACACGACGACGCATGCCACCCGAGAGCTCGATCGGCATCTTGTCGATCGCATCTTCGAGATTGACGAATCGCAACATGCGACGAACCTCTGGTTCCACTTCGTCTTCCGGAACACCCTGTTCGTGCAGGCGAAAAGCAACGTTGTCGTAAACGGAAAGGGAATCGAAGAGCGCGCCTTCCTGAAAGACCATGCCGATGTTCTTACGAACGTGCATCATCCGCTCTTCGGAGTAGTCGGTGACGTCTTCACCATCGACCAGCACCTGACCTTCATCCGGTTTGAGTAGACCAAGAACCAGTTTGATGATGGTCGACTTTCCGCCGCCTGAACCGCCGAGTATGATCTTCGTCTCACCCTTCATCACTTTGAAGCTTAACCTGTTCAGGATGACGCGATCGTCAAAGGCCAGCAGTACGTTGCGAAATTCGATTGCGGGAATGGCGCGTTCGCGGTCGTCAACTTCATGAAAGGTTGACTCCGCAGCCTGCTCACTGATTGTTGAAGAAGTAGTGTGTATCTCGGTTGACATCTAAATACCGAAGACCGTTATTGAGTTCCTAGGATAACCTGAAGCGCTTTCGCGAGAAAATAGTCGGCAATAATCACAATAATCGAGGCCAGCACGACTGCGCGCGTTGTCGAGCGACCCACGCCGACCGTGCCTCCTTCGGTGCTGAGACCCTGGCGACAGGCAATAGTGCCGATGATTAACGAAAAGACAATCGGTTTAACGACGCCTCCGATCAAGTCGTCAGTCGTGATGGCGTCACGCACAGCCGAAATGAACACGCTCGACGAAACCGAGTAGAGTGCAACAGCAGTTACCCAGCCGCCAAAGATTCCCAGAACGTCGGCAAGCACAGTCAATAACGGCAGACTGACCAGCAAAGCGAGCAACCGAGGTGCGACGAGTTTACGGATCGGATCGGTGCCCAGGGCGCGCATCGCGTCGATCTGTTGCGACACGACCATCGAACCGAGTTCGGCTGAGATCGCGGAACCGACACGTCCTGTAACCATCAACGCGCACAGCACGGGTCCGAGCTCGCGCACGAGTGAAACAGCGACGAGATAACCGGTCTGTGATTGCGCGCCATAGGCTTTGAGCGTGGGGAACGTCTGGACTGTCAGCACGCCGCCGGTAAAAAAGCCTGTCAAAACAATGATGGTGAGCGAGCCTACGCCGATGGCGTCCATCTGCGCGATGGTTTCGGGAATGTAGCGTGGCCGCTTAAAAAGACCGCGAAATGCGCGAGCAGCTAGAATGGTTGTTTCTTGCAGTTCGAGCAAGCCGCGCGTAGCGAAGTTCATGGAGAGCGTATCAGACTCGGTTTTTCCGTTGCGCCAGAGCGTTAAGTAGTTTTAGGACTGCGCGTTTAGAAGAGCGGCCTATCATGCGCAAATTGTGTGCGGGGCGTCAAGCCGTAGCTGAGATTGGTGGTGTCTTAATAAAGCTCTTCTCTGTGGTTCTCGGCGTATCTCTGCGCCCTCTGCGTTTAGTTGCCTTTTTAACGCAGAGAACACTGAGATACGCTGAGAACGCAGAGAAATATCGACCGATTTAAGACACCACCCTGAGATTTGAACTTAGCGTGGCCGGACGTTTCGACGAGGCTGGAGACGTTGAGCGGCTGGTCGTTGATTAAGCGGACGGCGTGCGTCGATAAAGTCGCGCATTTGCAGTCGCAGGCGTCGCCATGTGGCTAACTGTTCCGGGCTTAGTTCGCGACGGATTTTCAGTTCGATCTGGATTCTCATCCGCATCTGAGCTGCCTGCGCGGCGGCGAGTTCGTTTAGTCGCTGGTCGATCGCGTTTTCATCGATGGGCTCCGCGTCGAGCGCCTGAGTGAGGGCGAAGTTAGCTTCGCGCAGTCTTCGGTTGGTCCTCTGACGTTCGGTCTTGTTTTCCTCGAAGATCGTACGGATGCGCTGTCGTTGTTCGGGGGTCAGGTTAAGTTGATTGATGGCATCCTCGACTGGCGGCGTCGCGGTGTCCTGCGCGTTAGCGGCAGTGGCCGTCGCGAAGAGCAGGAGTCCGGCAAACAAAAGTATCAGAGTTCTGAATCTCATTGGTTAATTCGATCTCCGAGTAGATAAAGATTTTCGTCGTCCGATGCTGAAAGCAGACGCAGGTCAGCAGCGAGTTGTTCGCGCTCAGCTCGCGAAAGTGGGCGGCGGCTTTTTGCTAATTGATTTGGAGTAGAAACCTTTGACTTCTTTGGTTTCGGCGTTTCGACGATCGCCACGGTTTCGACCGGCTTCTCTTGTTTAGCCAGAGCCTCCTTCACGATTCGATCCACGTCCTGTTCAGTGTATTTCGCGTTCGTTGAAATCACTGGTGCGTTGTTGGTTTGCAGTTTCACAACTACTAATCCGACAAGTACGAAAAACGCAACCATCGCAAATGCGGTCGCGCCTTTCAACCACAGCGGCGAAAGATCAAAGAACTGGCGCAATGCAGCAACCGCAGACTTCCGCGGCCGCGGCCTGGTCACCGGCGTGGAGACAAAACCTGCTAACGCTTCGTCTCGCCACGCGATGATCGACTCACGCACAATCCCTAACGAAGCAGCTTCCTCGCGACACTGACCGCAGTGTTGTAAGTGCAGCCGGAACTCACGCATCTCGCGCTCGTCCATTTCGTTATAGAGAAACGCCATCAAATCCGGCGCGCGTTCACAAGTGTTATCGGTCATCTCAATTCCTGCTTTCAAACTTCTGCAACCGCATCTGCAACTGCTTTAACGCCGTGTACAAACGGCTCTTCACCGTACTCAACGGCAAGTCGAGCGCGTCGGCAATCTCACGAAAGGTGAGCTCTTCAAACTCCTTCATCACCACGATCTGCCTCAACTCGATCGGCAAACTGTTGATCGCGCGACGCACCGCGAGTGTTTCCTGTCTGCCTTCAACGACGCGAACGGGCGACTCGCTAACAGGCGTCGCAAAGCTGCCGGCGTCGTGGTCCTGCTCGTCGTCCAGTGCCGACTCGCTTCTGACCTTCGCCCGACGCTGTCGCGAAATGCACTGGTTAACGGCAATCCGGTGCAGCCACGACGAAACTTTCGCCTCGCCGCGAAAACCACGCAGGTTGCGGAAAGCGGCGAGAAACGTCTCCTGGGTGGCGTCGCGCGCGTCTTCCTCACGACCGAGCATGCCGTAAGTAAGCGCAAATATCCGCCGCTCCCAGCGCCGCACCAGCTCGCCAAAAGCTTCGGCATCGCCCGTCAGGGCGCGTTCAACGATTACCTCGTCGCTACCCAAAGTTTCCATTCTCGAGCCTTAGCGCTCAACGATTTAGACGCGCCTGGCTCGTCGAAAGTCGAAAAATCCGCGGTTTCCGCGTAAATCTGTGTTAAAACTCGTTGACACGCGTATCAGCGGTTGTGAATAATAGCTAACGCCGGGCGAGTAGTGCCTCGGAAGACCCGAACCTGCCATCGATTGTACCGCCAGACCTAAAAAATGCTCGAAAAACTCGGACGAATCCGTCTCCTCTACATTGTTTTGGGAGTCCTGCTGCTCGTGGGCCTCGCGCCCATGGCGTTTACGGGCATCCTGCTCTCCGGCCGCAGTGCCGATGAGCTGAGGTCTGTCGAAGGT
>JBKPJP010000289.1:0-5821 GCA_046730735.1 Acidobacteriota bacterium
CAGTCACCTCGACCGTTTCTTCCTCGCCCGCCTTTGGTCCTTCGTTCCTTGTGTTTTCATTCGTCGCACTTCCTGACGGACCTGAGTTTGCGCGGCACCCATTCAGCAAAACTCCCGCACCTGCGAGTGAAATACCGGTGATTAGCTGTCGTCTTTTCGAATCCAAATTGAATCTCCTCGCCGATCAACGTTAGACTAAGCATACCCCAACTACGAAGATGAATAACGAAACAATCGCCCGACGATTCTATCGCCTCGCCGCACTGATGGAAGTTCGCGGCGACGATCCGTTTCGCTGGCGTTCGTATCGTAACGCAGCGGAAGCGATCGAGGTTTGGCCCACGCCATTGAAGGAAATTGCCGAAAAGAACGGCATGGACGGACTACAGGAGATTCCGGGAGTCGGAAAGGCGATTGCCGGTAAAGTGATCGATCTTTTGAGCAAGGGAACGTTTGACGCGTGGGAACGTCTCACCGCGGAAACTCCCGAGACAGTGCTCGACCTGCTGGAGATTCCAGGTATTGGACCAAAGACCGCCGCCCTCCTGCACCAGCGATTCAAAATTTCAACGCTCGACGACTTCAAAGCATTCGTCGCATCCGGCGGTCTCGACATGGTCGACGGCATCGGCCCAAAGACCGCCGAAAAAATCAAAGAAGCACTTTCCTGATCCGCGTCATTCGCGTTAATCTGTGTTCCCACTTCCTGAAAACGAGGACACCATGAGCAAAATGAAACGTCGCGATTTCATTCGTAACAGCGCCGCCGCCGGCATTGCCATTCCCGCCTTTCCGATGATCTTGAAGCAAAGCGCCGTCAAACCGATGGTGATTGCTTCAGCCAACGGCAATCGCTTCAAAAACGGCGGCAACGTCACAGCCGTACAGAAGGCATTCCAGATGATCACCGCCGGTTCGGATGTACTCGACGCAGTAATCGCGGGCGTCAACATTGTCGAACTCGATCCGCTCGACGACAGCGTCGGCTATGGTGGCTTGCCGAACGCGGATGGCGTGGTCCAACTCGACTCCTCCGTCATGCATGGTCCAAAGAAGCAAGCCGGGGCTGTCGGCGCTCTCGAAGGCGTGCGCACTCCGTCACTCGTGGCCAGGGCAGTGATGGATTACACCGATCACCATCTCATCGTCGGCAAGGGCGCGCAGGACTTTGCCCGCAACATGGGGTTCAAGATCGAAGACGATCTCAACACCGAGAACTCGCGCAAGCAGTGGCTCGAGTGGAAGCGACGCAGCGATCCGGGTCACTATCTCGATCCGAAGAAACGCGCCGAAGCGGGACACAAAGCCGCGCTCGAGATGCTCGCAGAAGGACTCCTCCGTGAAGAGAACCTGCACGGAACGATCAACTGCGACGGCATCAACTCGCGAGGCGATATCTGCGGTGTGACCACGACGAGTGGACTGGCGTGGAAGATCCCCGGACGACTGGGTGACTCGCCCATTCTCGGCGCGGGTCTTTATGTTGACGGCGCGGTCGGCGCGGCTGGTTCGACCGGACGCGGCGAAGCGAACCTGTTCAATCTCTGCTCGTTTGTGATCGTCGAAGAGATGCGACGCGGCGCGCATCCGAAAGACGCCGGCATGGAAGTCTTGAACAGAATCAAGAGCAACACGATCGAGAAGAGACTGCTGAACAGTAGAGGCTTGCCAAACTTCGGCATCAACTTCTACATCCTCAACGCGAAGGGCGAGTACGCGGGAGTGACCATGTACGAAGGCGCCTCGTTCGCGATCTGTAACGAGAATGGACCACAGACGCTAAAATCGGAACCTCTGCTGCAAGGCAAAGCGAGTGATTAGTTTATCCACGGATTACGCAGATTAATTCGTCTGTGTAATCTGTGGATGACCATACTTCTGTGTAGCGAAGCCCACGATCAATCCGACGATCGTACCGGGCAGGACGATCTCGAGGTAATAGCCACCCTGCATGAGCGCAACCAGAAACGCCAGGAACGCGCCGACGAGTACACCAAACAGAATCCCGATCGGCAGCGAGTGAAACTTCTTCGCGAAGAACCCGATCGCGATCCCGGCGATGATTCCCTTGATGGTGGAGCCGATAACAATTCCACCAAGTTGATCTCTGACTGCCGGCGTGAACCATGCGGTCAGGCCATCGATGGCGCCGAGAATCGCGCCGAGCACTACGCCAAGTAAGGGTTTAGACATTTAGTTTTCTCCTCCTGCTCTTCTATTAAACGTCCGCCCGGAAATCTTTAACGCCGCGACGTGAAAATTAAAAAAATTCTCATCAGCAGGTAAGCGAGCACCAGCAGGACCAGAAAACGATTCTTACCCACCCAGCGGCCGGCCTTCTCCAGCGCGTTCTCTCGATAGGCTGAGACCGGCTCCGCATCGAGCAAACGGCCGATGTCTGCTGACAATTCCGACGCACTCGCGTAGCGATCGGCGGGCGTTTGCGCCATGGCCTTCAGGTAAATCGCCTTCGCCGGCTTACTGACTTTCTGATCCGTTAGCAGGAATTGGAGCACCGCGCCGAGCGAATAAATGTCAGCGCGTTCATCGATGTCGACCTCGCCTCGCGCTTGTTCGGGCGACATGTAGTTACGCGTGCCGATGACAGTGCCGTCCGACGTGTTGAAAACCGCGGTTTGACGCGGATCGTCGCGAATTTTTGCCACACCCCAGTCCATGACCAGCACTTCGCCGTATGGTCCGATCATGATGTTCTGCGGCTTGAGATCGCGATGAATAACCCCGTGAGCGTGTGCGAAGGCCACCGCATCGCAAACTGCCTGAAACTTTCGCAGCCGATCCCCGAGCGGAGCGCCCTGGGCGGCGTACTCGTCGAGCCGGCTGCCGCGCACGTATTTCATCGCATAAAAGATCCGCCCGTCAGGTAATGTGCCCGCGTCGTGAACGGGAACAATTCCCGGATGTTCGAGTCGCGCGATGATCTGCGCCTCGCGCATCATCCGTTCGCGCAAGCCGTCCGTCACTTCAGGCGTGTTTAGAACTTTGACAGCGACGAGCCGGTCGAGTTCCCGGTCTTCGGCCAGGTAAACAGTACCCATCCCGCCGCGCCCGAGTTCTTTCACAAACGCGTACTTCGTGCCGACAAGTTCAAGCAGGTGGTCCAACCTGTCATCCGATAACCACTTCATTGCACATCGCCAAATTTTTCCAGGACGAGGCGCCGGAAGTCGCGCCGCGCGGCAGCCAGGTAGTTGTTGACTGTCGTCACGTCGAGTCCGAATTCCTTTGCCAGCGAGACATATGACACGTCCGGGTCGTCGTTTAAGTCGTAACGTTCGAAGAGTTGAAAATGGACGAGGCGACCTGACTCCAGGCAGCGTTTACGAAACTCTTCGAGGGCCATCGTGAACATCCAGCGCACCCACTCGCGGTGAAAATATTCTTCCGGAGTCAGCGTTGACGCGGACGCGTACGTGGCAAGTTCGTCTTCAGCGGCAGTGAAGTCGAGCTGGTAGTGGTCCATGTCGCCGCCACGCTTGAGCCGCCGGCCTGCCTTGCGCTCGTTGGCAACGAACCTGTCAAGACACGTGCGCAAAAACGTTTGAAAGCTGGCCTTAGCCGCGTCGTAACTGGCAAAATGGTTCTTCTCGAACGCGTTGGCGAAAAATCCCTGGGTCAGATCTTTTGCGTCCTCGTTGCCCGCCTGCCATTTGAGGCGAACGTATTTGTAGACTGGTTTCCAATAACTGTTGAGAATCGTGTCGAAAGCACGCCGCCTGACGATCTCGTCATCACTGCGCGCGGCGACAATCGCGGAATGGTTCGTAACCGGAAACTTGTGAAGCGGACCACCGATACCGGTATCCGGATCCATAAACTTCATGAAACGATTTCACCTGATCTTCGGACTAGTCTTGCTGGTCGTCTTTTTATTGACGGGCCAGTACATGGATCGATTTCACGAACATTTGCAGCACACGCCTGATGGACCACGCATGCTTTATCGCACGCGTCACATCTTCATTCTATTGTCAGGATTGCTGCACCTTGGAATCGGCAGTTACTTTTCGTATCGCGTGCAAACGTTGCAGCGCGCCTTACAGTACCTGGGCTCGGCGCTGATCACGATCGCGCCGGTGCTGATCACGATTGGATTCTTCTACGAACCGCACCTGCAGGGCCTCTACGCGCCATTCTCGAAACGCGGAATCATCATGCTTGCAGTGGGTGCTTTGCTACACGTGGTGAGCGGCGTGAATGACGGGTCTACGACTGCCTCTTGACGATTACGAGCGTGATGTCGTCCGCGGCGCTGGTGCCCTGCGCAAATTTCGTTAACGACGATTCGATGCGGTCGCGAATGCCCGCGGCTGACGCTTCGACATTGCGCGACACCACTTCGTACAGACGCGTCGCGCCAAACTCCTCCCCAGTCGGACTCACCGCTTCCGTCACACCGTCAGAATAGATGACAAGCACGTCTCCGCGCTGCATCTGCGTGCGGCCTTCGCGATATTCCGCGTCGGGCTTGATGCCGAGTGGCAGACCACCGGAAGCGAGTTGTTCGACGGTTCCCGCGGCGTGAACGATCAACGGCGGATTGTGTCCCGCATTCAGAAACGACAGTGAACCCGAATCCGGATCGAGCTCGGCATAGAACAACGTCACAAAACGATTCGCGGGGATGTTGTCGGCGAGGTAACGATTGACCGCGGAGATCGTTGCCACCAGCGAATCGTGCGACGCTGATTGCGCGTGAATCGCCGCGTGCAGAGACGACATCAACAACGCCGCCGCAGTCCCCTTGCCCGAGACGTCGCCGAGCGCGATCACCAAACGTCCATCTTCACGTTCGATGAAGTCGTAGTAGTCGCCGCCGATCTCGTAACACGGAAAACTGATGCCTTGTAGTTCGTAACCATTCACGTGCGGCGGCGCGGTAGGTTGAAAACGCTGCTGAATCTCGCTGGCCAGGGCGAGCTCGCGTTCCAAACGTTCGCGCTCGAGACGTGCTTCGATGAGTCGCGCATTCTCGACACGGATGGCTGCGACTGACGCTAACGTCGTCAAAACTTTCAAGTGATCTTCAGTGAAACGACCCTCGGCGATCGGCGAGTCAGCGTAGATGATGCCGAACACTTTGTCGGTAACGCCGAGCGGTACCGCCAGCACGGCTCTCACGCCCTGCAACACCATCGTGCCACTCGCAAAACGCGGATCGTGTTGCGCGTCGGACGTCAGCACTGACTTGCCACGAATCACGACTTCGTCGAGCACATTCCGACTGACGCGAATCTCACCAACCTCACCAACGCGATCGCGCAGGCGGGCCACTGCCACACGCAAATCTTCACTGCCTTCGTCGCGCATCATGATCACGCAGCGATCCGCGGGCACCGCTTCAAACACGAGCGACACGATCTGTTCGAGTGTTTCATTCAGCGTAGCCGAGGAAAGAAGTGTGATTCCTACCTTGCTGATCAACGCGAGTAGATCGCCCTGCTTTGCCTTCGGAGTTACTGTTGTAACGGCGGAGGTGATCTCTTCGGGCTTCGTGCGTGCGCCTTCGATCGCTTCGAGCAACCCGGAAGTGGTCCGATCTCCGGACGCGAGCGCGATCGTCGCTTCCGGCAGCGCCTCCGACGTGTTGTCGGTGATCATCGTCGCACCCATGCCGGAGTTGAACGTGCCGTCGTCGAAGATGATCTCCGTTTCGCCGATCTGGATGCGACCGCCGGCAGTCAGATGAATCACGCTATCGACATTGGCGCCGTTGTAAAGCGTGCCGTTGGCGGAGCCGAGATCCTGCAGCAGGTACTCGTCTCCTTCGCGACGCACCTCGGCGTGAACGCGTGACGCA
>JBKPJP010000290.1:0-1924 GCA_046730735.1 Acidobacteriota bacterium
TCCGTGTGCTCCTCAACAAAAGCGCGCATGAAGTCGCGCCGTGCTTCGCGACGACTGTGGTTTGGATCGCGTCGAGAAAGTGCGGCCTCCGATGCGGCTTGATCGCAGCGACGTCGCGTCGGCAAAAAAACGATCGCGGGCAACAAGTTGTAACCCTCGAGCGTTGCCACCAGCGTCGCGGGCGGCATCTCGGGCATCCGCTGTTTCTTTTCACGGTATCCGCCTTCATCCGTGTCCATCCGTGTTACCAAACGCCGATCGGGAAGCAATACGGCAGAGCGCAAAGGCACCGGGCGCTTCGGTGGCCCAGTGATGACTCCGCAACGCACGCCGCGCACTTCTTCGAGCCACAACGCAAACTCGTGTGCGTTGCCGATCGTCGCCGACAACAGCAACAGCCGTATGCGTGGTGGCGTCAGGATGATCGCTTCTTCCCAAACGTGACCACGATCTTCGTCAGCAAGGTAGTGCGCTTCGTCAAGCACAACAAGGTCTGCGCTGACTTCACTACCGCCGCGCAAAGAGTCGAAGAGTTGATTGCGGTAGATCTCGGTGGTGCCGACGATGAGTGGCGCGTCGGAGTTTTCCTTGCGGTCGCCAGTCAAAATTCCGACCTGTTCGGCGCCGAATTCATCGATGAACTCCTGGTACTTGGAATTCGTGAGCGCTTTTAAAGGCGACGTGTACCAGGCGCGCCGCCCGTTCTCCAGCAGCCGGCGGATTTCCTCGCGAGCAATCCACGTCTTGCCGCTGCCGGTTGGCGCAGTGACCAGCACGTCCTCGTATTCCAGCAGCTCGAGGGCGTCGAGTTGAAATGGGTCGGGTTTGAAGGGCGCGGGCCGCGGAGTGCCGATTCCTTCGAGCAGGCGTTTGATTTCGCGTGAATGCGGAACAAGGCGGTTTACGGGTTCGTTAGCCACCTCGTGACTTTTGCGCGCTGGTTTCCCCGGGCGGTCATGGTTGCGCGAGCGGCGTTTGTCCCAGGGTTTTCTGCTATTTCGCGGCATTATTGGTTTACTGAGGGCCATTCTAACTTTGCTGTTGTGGCCTGCGAAGTGCTAACGCAAACCCTGAGAGTTACAATAGCGTCTAACGACGGTCACGGGATTACAGGATGGCAGAGTTATTCGAAAAATTTGAGGTAAATAGCGATCCTCGCTGGAAAGTCTTAATGCGACTTGTCGGCGCCTCGTTAATCGTGCATCTGGCGCTGTTGTGGACGACTATTTATGTCCCGGCTTTCCGTGACACGTTGAATATCGCTGCGTTGATCGCAAGCAGCAAGTTTGTAGATAAACCGTACGAAGCCACTCAAATTGCGGACGATGTGCAGTGGGTTCAGGCGAGTGAGAAGTTTCGTTATCCGGATGGCTATTTCACGCCTGACGGTCAGGTCACGGCTGAGCAGCCGCCACAGAGTGTGGCAGCGAACCTCGCTCAGTATGCGCCGAAGATAATCTCGCTGGCCGCGAACGAAAAGAATGTCGAGCCGAAAGCGTCGCCTTCGCCGAGTCCGGCGGCGAGCCCTTCGCCGGTGGCGAGTCCGACGGCGTCAGGTTCACCATCTGCCGCTGTCGCTCAAGCTCAACCGAGTCCTGCGGCCACGCCGTTGACTCCGGAAGAGGCTCAGAAGCAGCTCGATAAAACTGCCGAGCAAAACAACGTCGCGCTGCCCGATGAGAACGAGATCAACAAAAAGGTTCTGAAGGATTTCGCCAACTACGCCAACGATTTGAAGAACCAGGGCAAGCTGGATCTCAATCAGCCTTTTGAAGTCGTGATCGAAGCCGAGTTGGATGAAAAGGGAAAACTGACGAACGCACGATTCACGAAAAAGGCCGGCGATGAAAACCTGGTGGATCTGTTCGGCAAGATGGTAGCAGCGTTGAACGACAGCGGGTTTTTGATCTATCTCAAGCCGATC
>JBKPJP010000291.1:0-10526 GCA_046730735.1 Acidobacteriota bacterium
CGCTCGATGTACATCGACAAAGATAATCCGGAACACGTCGAGGATCGACTGCACATCGCTCCCGGCAAGTCGCAGTATCTCTTTGTGTATCCGTTTGTGAAAACACGAGAGTGGTATTCGCGGCCGGCCGAGCAGCGGCAGGAGATGATGGACGAGCACATTCGCATCGGTATGAAGTATCGTTCAGTGAAACTGCACACAACCTATTCCTTCGGACTCGACGATCAGGAGTTTGTCGTTGCCTTCGAGACTGATTATCCGGCCGACTTCCTCGATCTGGTCCAGGAACTGCGCGAGACCAAAGCCAGTTCCTACACGTTGCGCGACACGCCGATGTTCACTTGTCGCCAGCGCTCGTTGAGTGAGTGTTTGGAAGCCCTTGGGTAACCCACCGCTGAGAAGATATTTCACGCAAAGACGCAAAGAAAAGCACGCAAAGTCGCAAAGAAAAATCTTAGCGTCTTTGCGTCTTCCTTTGCGCCTTGGCGTGAAACTATTCTTAGGGCTCGTTCTATTTTCAACTTATCTTTACTCACAAACGCCTGCGCCCGCGGAGTATCTTTGGTATGAAGCCGAGAACATGCGCGGGTTTACTACCGGCAAGCTCGGCGAACCGCTGCTCAATCCCTCGTATCTGAATCTCTCGCGCGACAAGGCGCCCGGCTGGGGTATGAATGGACCAGGCGTGTCGGCCGAGTGGACGCAGGGTGGTGAGAGCGAGTGGAATTCAGCCGCCGCTGCCGCTGACGAAACGCGCGCGACCCTCTACCAGGATCTCGAGATTCCACGCGCGGGCCAGTACGTCGTCTGGATTCGCTATGCCGATTGGGCCAACAAGACTGAAAACTTCTCGATCACGATCGCACAGGATGGCGCGGAAGTGTTCCGACATGAGTTTGGAACTAAAGACATCATCGATCCGCACGACGAAGTCGGCATGTACTGGGGCTGGGCCTTCACGTGGGACAGCGCGAGTGCAACTCTGAAAAAAGGTGCCGCGCGTTTGTCGATCCACATTGACAAGCCTGCCGAAGCACGCCGGCACGTCGACTGTTTCCTGCTGACTAACGATCTGACCTTCAAAGCGGCTGGAAGACAAAAGCCCGACTTCGCGGCGATGCGTTACCTGCATAACTGGTCCAACGCGCGTAAGCCGCTCACTTCATTGCTGAGAAGCGAAGGCACGGCTCCTGTTCCTGACGCCTGGATGCGTCCAAAGATTGCGGGCCGCGACTTCCTCATGCCCTGGAACATCGCGACAGAGTTCTGGACGCTTTATGACAAGCCCGCAGCGGAGCGGCCGCTATATCCGTTCAATGCCGAGCCGATTGAAGAGTTTGTCGCGAAGTATAGAGGCGCGCGCGACGTGCCGTTGTTTCAGTCGAAGCTGGTCGTTCCTGTCGTCTACATCAACAACGTAGCCGAGTATCTGAAAGAAGGCAGCCCTTTCCTGCGCTTCATACGCGAGACGAAGTCGCCGTTTGCGATCCTCATCAATTACGGTGGAGCAAAGTTGGACCAGGCGGCCTGGCAACTGCTCAACGGCGAATTGAAGGACCAGTTTCTGGGTTGGGTCTCGGGCGAGAGTGTCGGCTACGTGTGGGACTACGCACCCGTGGAGTTGAAGATCACCCCGTCGATGACGCGACGCGAGTTGCTCGAAGCGCACCGCCAGTTTTATACGAATGCACTCGCTCGCAAGTGGCGGGAGACGTTTCAAACTGAAACCGGACCGATGTGGGATCGATTGATTCCCGCGCAGTCGACTTCAAGCACTTCGTTTGCGCACGCGCTTAGCCAGTGGGGTGTCAATCTTCTCGGAATGGAAACAGCGGCGGTGATGCCGATGACGGGCATGCGCATCGCTTTCACGCGCGGCGCGGCGCGCCAATTCGGCGGCGCGTTTCTCTATTATCACGCGCCAAACTTCGGCGACACGGCCACGACGTTCACGAAGCAGCAGAACTTCGCCGGCCCTGATTTCTTCTACCACTCGCGCTATGGCCCAACCATGGGACCATCACTCTCGTGGTACCGGAAAAGTTATTACCTCTACTACATGGCTGGCGCGTCGGCCATCTACCTCGAGCAGGGGCAGGATCAATTCTTCAAGCCGGGTCCGGGCGATCACCCTTTTCAACTCAATCCGCTCGGCCGGATCACGGACGAGTTCATGCGGTTCGCGGAGAAACACCCCGAGCGCGGCACACCTTACACGCCCGTAGCTTTTCTGCTTGACCCGGCGCACGGCTTCGAGATGACTGATTATCCGCACTGGCCATTCGAAGTGTCGCAGATCGATCGCGGTGATCGCGCGTTACGAGAACTGTTTGGCGTCGCTTACTATCCGGGACTCGTGGTCGAAGGTGAACCGGCAATGGCAGACAGGCAGCCGTTTGTAGCGAGTGTGTTTGGCGACATCTTCGACGTGCTGACGGCAGCTAATGCGCCGGGCACGCGCTCGAAGATTCAGAGCCTCTTGCCTTCGTATCGCGCGGTGATTGTTGGCGGCACGATTGACTGGTCCAATGAGTGGGTTCAGCGACTGACCGACTACGTCCGCAATGGCGGCACGGTGGTATTGAACGCGGCGCAGATTAAGAAACTGCCGGAGCAGTTTTTAGGAGTGCGTTTGCTCAACGCCACTGGCGAGGCGCATAACGCCAGTTGTCTCTCGCCCGGTGAAGAGCCTCAGGATCTGAAGGGGCAAATATTCCGGTATGAAAAGATAGAGCTCAAAGGCGCGACGACTCTCATTTCAACGCTGACCGGTGAACCGCTAGTCACTGTGAACAAGGTCGGAAAGGGAAGTGTTGTTTTCGTGGGTGTGCCCGATTTGCTTGGCGAAGACGAACGCATCACGCCGTTTGCGGCACACATGCTCGCGCATGTTTTCGAGGACGCTGTGCCTTTGAAAGTCACTGGTGACGTTGAGTATCTGGTCAATCGCACCGCGAATGGCTGGGTCGTTACGATGCTGAATAACAACGGCGTGTTCAAGACACAGCAGGGAATGGCGCAGGTCGATCGAAGCGCTTACGTCACGGTGACGATTGGTAATCAGATCAAGAGCGCCACTGAGTGGATCAGTGACGCTCCATTGAAGCCGCTGAACGGAATTGTCAGCATTCAAATCCCGCCGGGAGGCGTGTCGATCGTTGAGCTTAGACCGTGATGGTCGTGCCGTCGAATTTGGTTAAGCTGAAGCCGTTGAACGCCTCGTTGTAGCAGGCACGTTGATCTCTCAGGATGCCGATCGCGATCTGCTCGCCGAGTTTGAACGACTCGGTCGCGTCTGAACGCCAGTGAACGCCGGCAGTGTTTCTTCCGAGCGCAACGTTCGCTGCGATCTTGTTCAACTCACCACCAACCGTCATATCGCCCGCATCCGATCCGAGATAAGGCACGACACTCAAGCCATCGTCCGTAGGTTGCACCGGCTCGAGACCGATATCGACCAAACGCGTGCTCTCATTGAACCACGCTTTAAGAATCGTGACGCACGCGCCCGCGACCGTTGCGTGACCGGCGCCGTATGCAGGATGTGTCGGTGAGCCTTCCGGAAAGGCCATCGGCAAGAGCGCGTTGCCTGCCGGCATGAAACCTTTCAGTCGATTCGAATCCGAAAACGAGTTCAGGATCTCTTCGTGGACTGGATAACCTGCGCCGTGAAAGAGTGTCCGGTCAACTCGTTCCGCCATCGCCTCGGGACGCAGGCGTCGATGCACGTACCACTTCTGAAACCACACCGCCTTCAACGCACGTGTTGCGACTTCGCACAACACCGTCGCGATGTGTGGTCCACCAAAGGTGCCGAAACCGATCTGAGTGGGATTGTTGTTGTAGGGATTGCCGTCGTCGAAAGGTGCGCCGGCTCCGGCGAGAATGAGAAACGCATGAAAGTAACCCTGGAACAACACGTCCACGTGCACCCACTGACCGAGGTCACGACCGTTGCGCATGTAGCGTGGCACCGGATCGAAAGTATCGGGCGGTTGCGTTATGCCACGTTGCACTGCGAGCCAGGTATTGAAGTCGGTCATGTAGTTTACGCCGGGCAGAGTCGTCGTGATCTTCTGCTCGAGATTATTCGCACCGAAGTGGCAGTCCTGATAGAAAAACTGCGACAGGTAGGGACCAACGCGATCGCCGGGAGTCAGACCGCGAAACAACGTCGCGGTTGTAACTGCGCCGCCGCTCTTCGGACCGATGAAGTCAGAGCCGTACAACGTCAAATCTGCCGCGGCCGCGTTGGCGATGGGATTGCCGGAATACTGCGAGTAAGGAACGTCACGCAGCAGTGCCATCCAGTAGTTCTCGGAGATCTCAGCGGCTTGTGCGCGGCTTGCGAAAGCAGGAGCCGGTGGTTGAACGAGGGCATGACCGTCCGGACCTTGCATGTCGAAAGCGAGACCTGACTGCGGATTCGTCAGGCGCGTGCTGCCGCCGAGTGGAATCGCGTCGAAGTCGGCCGGTCGACCGCTGTTCAGCGCTTGTACCAACGAGTTGTAAGCGCTCAGAACTACGGTGCCGTCGTCGTTGTGTGGCAGGCCTTTGGAATAGTTGCCAATCTTGTTTGGGTAGAGAAGTTCGTCCTGGTTGTTTGGGTGTTGCAGGTTCTGCGGAGTTGCTTGCAGACCTGCGTTGGCTGCATCGCGGCGAACTTTCGCGCACTCATTCGCGCGTTGATTCGATCCGGTGGCAGCGTTGATTTGGGAGGGTAATACGGTTGCGGCGATGGTTGCGGCGCCCGCCGTACTTAAGAACGTACGTCGATTTGTTTGCATAGAAGAGGGCCCTTTCAGGAGGTTTTTGGGGCGCGTATTCTATACAGGTTAGAGGCTGGAAGGAAGGTTTTTAGCGCGGATGACGCGGATGAACGCGGATTTGATCCGTGGTTTCATCCGCGTTCCGGGTTTATGGTTTCTTGCCTTTGCCGTGACCGCCACCTTTCGCAGGCGGTCCGGCTGGACGTTCTTGTTTTTGCGGTTTCGGTTGCTGCGGTCGCTCCGCACGAGGCTGCGGTTGCGCACGCGGTGGTTGCGCTGGGGCTGCCACGCGTTCGCCACGCGGCTGCTGTTGCGCTGGTCGTACCGGACGTTCAGCTTGCGCTGCACGAGCAGGAGCCGGACGTTCGACGCGCTGCTGGCGTTGCGGTTGCTCAACCACGCGAGGCTGTCGACGCTGTTCGACTACACGCGGTTGTTCGATACGTCGCGGTTGTTCGATACGTCGTGGCTGTTCCGCGGCTCGCGGCTGTTCCGCTCTTTGTGCTGCCTTCGGCTGACGCTCGTCTCGCACCTGAAACTTCTGTCCCTTGGCGCGTTCCGCTACCGGCGTGGTGCTGGTAACCACTGGCGTGTCGCGCAGCTTGCGCGCGATTCCCGGCGGAACGTCGATCTTGCCGCGACCCCACGCTGAGTTCACTACCGCGTTTCGCAGCGGCGTCAACAGCAACGGATCCAAAACAGGATTCACGGAAGCCAGCGCGTTTCGATCAGCCCTTCGCGCTCGTCTCCAATCGATGTTGCCGCGTGTGAAATCGTCAACGCTCACTACCGTTACTGCATTAGGCACGTTGAGATTCGCGGTGCGCAGATACAGATCATCGCGAGTTAAGTAATAAGGCTGCCAGCTCGTGTTGTAGTAATGCGGCACGTAGGCGTCGCCTGGCGCAAGCGGAACCCAGCCGATCTCATTCTGACCAAACGGAATGAATGAGACGAGTGCCGGCGAGTAAACCGGAGTCACATTCGTCGCCTCAGGAACCCAGTACCAGCGATCACCGACGAACGCCCAACGCCCGTAGTGATAAGGAGCATAACCCCACGGCTCCGTCGAAACCCACGTTGGACCATACGGATAATCCGTGTACCAGTAACCCGTCTGATAAGGCGACCAACCCGCATCTACTCGCGGCGACCATGCATATCCATAGCCGTTGATGTTTTGCCAGTCGCCGTAGTAGTCGAGATCATAGAGGCCGGGGATGTATGAATTGGCGTACTGGTAACTGACGTTGCGACGATAAGGATCGAAGTAATATGGATCGCTTAGATATGCGTTGTAGTCGCGATAGCGACCGTCGTAATAACGCGGATACTGGTAGGCGTAGTAGTCG
This sequence comes from Acidobacteriota bacterium, assembly GCA_046730735.1. GTDB lineage: Bacteria > Acidobacteriota > Blastocatellia > Pyrinomonadales > Pyrinomonadaceae > PSRF01. Next base: position 6,122 of record JBKPJP010000291.1, read on the forward strand.
TCGACCTGGTAACCGGCATCGCGCCCATCGAGTTGTGAAAGCACTACATCGGCCGCAGTTGTACCGACGAGTGTGAGCAATTCACCTTTGCTGATTTGTCGACTACCGCCGAGACCGACGACTTGGGCCAGACCACTCAATACCGAGACCAGCACTTGCCCGTTGTCGATGCCGACGTTGTACAGACCCGGTTGCTGAAAATCGACCGCGCCGTAAGGCGTCGCCACTTCGAATAGATCACCCGAATCCAGGTAGCCGACGTCGAACATTGCCGAGCCGTCGCGCAGCGCTAACTGCGTGCGTTCGTCGTTGAGTGCGAGCACGTCCAGCGACGTGTTTGGATTGATCCGGGCGAAATTGCGACCGGTAAAAGCCAAACTCGCGCGTCCGTTGTCGCGCGTGTAGATGCGATCGCCGACTGAAAACGGTTGGTTCTCGGTCGCCGAGATCCACTGCTCATTCTCCGCGTTGCCCGCGTTTGTGTTGTTGAGTGCTACCTCACCTTCGACGCGTTGAATACGAGCGGCATTCGGCAGCGCATTAGCCGACGCAGTTTGCTCGTGCTTCATCCACATTGCCACGCCGGCGCCTGCCAGCACAGCACACACGACCGCGACAATAGTGAGGTGCGGCCACACTTTCAGATTGTTCATAACACCCCCTCATCTGTTTATTCGTGACGAATCGGGGCAAGCACCATGCCGAGCGGTGCGAGAGCGTTTATCGGCGTTTAATGCGGGTTTTTTAACCCATATCGTAACTGTGTGAATCAAATCGTCTCGTAAAGCTACATAGACGTTCTACATTCCGTTTCGATCAATATGGAATGGTGCTTGCCATATTTCGAGCGTCGACTCTCTCTCCGCCGGCAAATAAGAAAGGGACCTTTGATGAATACGAATTATTTGAAAAAACTCGGATTGTCTCTGACGATATCCGCCGCGTTGTTGGGCGCGAGTGGCATTGCCAACATGGCCAACGCGCAGGGAAGACGCGGTCGCGGTGAAGAGCGGAGTCAGGAGAATCAGGCGGCGCGCGAACAGCGCCAGCAGCAACGTCAACAAGAACAAGATAACCGCCGGCAACAACGTGAGGCGGCACAGCAACAACGCCAGGGCGAACAGCAGCAACGCTGGGAGCAACGACGTCAGCAACAGCAAGGCGACAGTCAGGAGCGCCAGCAGCGTTACGAGCAGCAGCGCCAGGAGCAGATTCGCCAGTCGCAGGAACGCCAGCAACGTTGGGAACAACAGCGACAGCAGCAACGCAACGACGGCCAGCGACAGGATCAGATCCGTCAGTCGCAGGAGCGTCAGCAGCGCTACGAGCAGCAACGACAGGATCAAATTCGCCAGTCGCAGGAACGCGACCAACGTTGGCAGCAACAGCGCCAGCAACAGCAGCAGAATCGTGACTGGGAGTCGCAGCGGCAACGCCAGCAACAGCAGGAGCTGCAACGTCGCCAGCAATCGGAACGCGATCGCGATCGAAACTGGGATGGGCGTCGTGACAACGACCGTCGCGACAACGACCGCCGCGATAACAACAACTGGGGCCAACGCAATTGGCAACGCGAACAACAGCAGCGTGCCGAACGCTATCGCCAGGATTGGCAGCGGCGGCAAAGCTACGCGAATCAACGTCAGCGTCTGCTCGAGCAGCAGCGACGTCTGAACCAGTTGCGCTACCAGCAGCGTTACCTGGAGCAACTGCGTCGCGATCAGCTGCGCTTGCAGCAGTGGCGCTACAACGACTATGGACCATACAACTATCGCTATCGCCGCGGCAGCACCTACTATGAAACCAACCGCTATGGAGCGGAGATGCTGCAACGCGCGGTCAGAGATGGTTATGAAGAAGGCTTCTACGCCGGACAGGCCGATCGCCAGGATGGCTATGGCTACAATGCTGAAGAGGCTTATGCCTACCAGGATGCGAGCTACGGCTACGATGGTTACTATGTCGATCTAAACGAGTATCAGTATTACTTCCGTGAAGGATTCAGGCGTGGTTATGAGGACGGTTACTACAGCCGCTCACGCTACGGCCGCTACTCCAACGGAACGGCCAGCATACTCGGCGCAATCCTCGAGGGTATTCTTGGATTGCAGTTGTTGAACTAAAGCTAAGCCGCGGATTCACGCGAAAAAACACGGATCGAAGTCGTGCTTTATTTGCGTGGATCCGCGGTTCTCGTAAACGACCACTGATAAGTCATCCCTAGCGATTCACCGAATGCATCCTTTCCGGTGCCGCTAATCTTTTTGCCATCAGCCGAAACCTCGCCGACGTCTTCGCCAAGATTCCAGCCTTCACCACTCAACACCTCAGTTTGCTTCATCGTCAACGTTCGTGAAGCAGAATCGAAACTGCCTTTGAAGGCCACGCGAATCGCGCCCTGTTCCAGGAGTCCATCCAGCGAGTTGCCATTCTGATTTTTGATCACGAGCTTCGTGGCGGAACCGACTGGACCATAAGTGCCGGCCCATGTGCCTCTGAGATCCAGTTTTGAGGTGGGAACTACCACAGCGGGCGGCGTGCTGTTCTGGTTTTGTACTTGCACAGCCGTGTCGCGACTCGCCTGCAAACGTCCAACTACATAACTGATTCCAATCACAACGCCGACGAGAAGAACGAGTGCAACGAACACTCCGGATGCGGCCGCGATCCACTTCCAGGGCGAGCGTCGCGACGGAGACGAAGCCGGACGACTGATTACAGGCGCCGTCAGCGCTTTTTGCAATTCGCTTCCAAAGGCGATCGCATCCGGCGGTCGCTGGTTGCGATCCTTCGCGAGCGCGCGCATGCACACTGATTCGAGCGCGGGAGAGATTTCAAACGATTGCGGAAAGAGTGGTGGCGGCTCGTGCAGGTGTTTTGAGATCAGTCCCGCGAGGTTGTTGGCGCGGAATGGCGGGTTGCCGGTCAGCATCTCGTAGAACATCGCTCCGAGACTGTACACGTCGGCACGCGCGTCCAACTCCTCGCCACTACATTGTTCCGGCGACATGTAATACAACGTGCCGAGCACCGCGCCCGTTTGCGTCAACGCCGTCCCTGCGACGTCGCGCACTTTCGCGAGTCCGAAGTCTACGACCTTCCCTGTTTCTTCATCACCTTCATGACTCGGCGGCACGACGATCACATTGTCGGGTTTGAGATCGCGATGCAACAGACCGCGACGATGAGCCACGCCAACGCCGGCGCAGATGTCGTGCATCAGGTGCACCGCACGCCGCGGGGACATGCGTCCGTCGCGTCGCAGCAGCTTGCCGAGCGACACACCCTGGACCAGTTCCATCACGATGTATGCTTCGGTTCCATCGCTCGTGCCGTCGTTGAAATCGTGAATGCTGACGACGTTCGGGTGCCGGATCATCGCGGCGGTGCGGGCCTCACGACGAAAGCGCTCAAGTGCCTGTTTCTCACGCACGAGATCGCGATGCAGGAGTTTAACGGCCACTTCGTCACCGATGTGCAGACGTTCGGCACGAAAGACCGAACCCATGCCGCCTTCGCCGAGACTTTCGATCAGCTTGTATTTGGAATCGAGAATCAGACCGACGCGTGGATCCTGATGATCGTCCGTGGATCGCGCCGTGTCAGGGTTTGTTTCCTGCGGCAAATCGATCTGGGTTGGCAGACCGCAATGCGCGCAAAATTGCGCGTCGCGGGCCAATTCATGCTGGCAACTGTCGCACCTCATTGAAACTTCATCGCAAAACCCTTGCGACGGATGTTTTTCACGCAGCTCGTGTCGATGTCTTTAGTAGTCCCACTCTCGACGAATTTGTTGATGGTGTTTTCAATGCAATCCATGCCTTCGAGACCACCGAGACCGTGCGCGCCGTGTGGCACGACGATGTGAAGACTATTCTTCAGTGTCTTCGCGGTCGCTTCGCCGTACAACGGAGGAGTCACCGGATCCCACTCGCCAGTGAGAATCAAAACCGGAACATCCGATCGCACGGGTTGTGCGTAGTCACGTTCGATCGTTGCGCGCGGCCAGAGTTCGCATGCTTCTCGCTGTTGTCGCAGTCGATAGTCGCCGAGGAAGGTGTTTGCTGCTATTCGTTCGCCTTCACCGGGTTTGATCCACGGCAGATCCTCGGCACACGTGACCGACAGATACATGCCATTGCTGCCCGTGCCCACGAGGTTCATGCGATATTCGAGCGCGGCGCGGGTCATCGGAGCAAAGTCACCTTGCGCCGCGAGATGGATCATGAGTGGAATACGACTCGCTGCGACCGGATTGTAAAGCATGTAACGAATCGTCTCCGCGGCGAGATCGCGCGACAGTTTGACCTTGACGCGTTCAGACGAATGCGGTTTTTGAACTTCAACCTCGACTGGTCCCTTCATTAGTTGCGCGAGCACCGCCTGCGCTTCGGCTTTCACGTTC
>JBKPJP010000292.1:0-6258 GCA_046730735.1 Acidobacteriota bacterium
AAGCCTTTGTTTGAGGCGGGATTGATCGACGAAATCGGTCTCAACATCCACCCGATCTTATTGGGCTCGGGCATTCCTTTGTTTCACGAGATGTCGCGGCAGATCGATCTGGAGTTGGTAAAGTGCGAGCAGCTTTCGAACGGCTGTGTGTTCGTGCTTTTTCGCACCAAACAGGCGCGCTGAGGACGTAAGACGCGCAAACCTGTTGCCAAGCGAAAATCCTCGCGTTAACCTTCGACGCTACGAAGATGAGCTAACCTCGCCAAGCTGACGCCGGCGATACTCATACTTTTACGACAATTTGTGGGCAGTACCTTAGTGAGAGCGGCAGCACGATTTCTCAGGCCGAACTACCGCTCTCGGCGGAACGCACAGGCAACACCCACTTTTGCCTCCGGGCATGCGCTCCGAAACTGTATAGATGAAAAGGAGCAGACATTGATTAGGGCGAGAGGGCAGATCCGCTGGTGAGTCACGCCCGACTAGTTCGGGCGTATCGGATGTCCTCTTGGTCGGCGCGCAGTTTAAGTGAAAATACATATAAATTCAAGAGCGCATCTTCGTCAGGAGTTAGGGCCTGATGGGGCGCTCGCGACGAAACAAGCCGTTACTGTTGAGTCAGAAATTATTGGCGATCAGGAAACGTCTGAATATGAGCCAGACGGAGATGGCGCGGGCCTTGGGACTGACGGTCCACTATTCGGCGGTTTCGAACTTTGAGCTTGGGACACGCGAACCCGACCTGCTGGTGGTGCTGCGCTACGCGCGCCTCGCGGGCATACCGATGGAAGTTATCGTCGACGATAAGCTGAGCCTGCCGGAGTAATCTCTGCGGCCTCTGCGTATCTCTGCGACCTCTGCGTTTAATGGCGCTTCCCAACGCAGAGATCGCAGAGATACGCAGAGAACGCAGAGATGCGCGAGAAATTTATCGCACCTTTCCGCGCCCTGCGACGCGCCACACTGTCTCCACCTGCTCGCCTCTCACGCCGTAGACTTCATCGTGCATGTTAAGCGTCGTGCAAACGTGATTCGGAATGATGCTGAGCCGATCGCCGACGCGGTAACGCCGCTCGCAACGCGCGACATTCAAGATCCCGTGCTCCTCGGAAAGCCGTTCGAAAACTGCCGCGCGATCTTCTTTCACGAGTCCAAAACCAATCCCATCTTCCGCCTGATAACGATCGGAGGAGAACGTCTTCGATCCCCCATCGACTATCGCATGCCCGGAAACTGCCGTGCTCACAACCGTAACAACCACCGACAGCGCACAATTGTCGAACGAAGCAGCCTGTATCCCTGCCGTCGTTCGATCGTTGAAGATATACATTCCCGGCCGCACTTCATTCACACCGTGAAACAGATTGCTTTCATAAGCCGTTGGTGTCGACCCGCCACTCACAATCGCCAGCGGCAACGCGGCGCGTGCGAATGTCTCCAATGAACGGTCCAGGAAATCATTAACCTCTGCGCGTAACACCGCTCTCTGCTCTGGCCCAACGGTGAAATGTCCCGGAAAGAACATCAACCCTTTGAACTCGAGTCCCGGCAGTTCAGTAATTACCTTCGCTAACGCCAGCAGATCATTTTCATTGCCGAGTCCACAGCGACGAAACCCAACGTCCATCTCGACCAACACTCCGATCGTGCTTCCCTGCCTCGTAGCCGCAGCCGAGATCCCGCGTGCCGCTTCTTCTGAATCAAGCGCGACCGTGATCTTCGCTTGTTCCGCGATCCGCACTAAACGTGTCGTCTTTTCCTCACCGACAATCGGATACGCGATCAGAATGTCAGTAATACCCGCCTTGAGCATCACTTCAGCTTCACCGAGTTTAGCAACCGTAATCCCTGTGGCGCCGCTCGCGATCTGTCGTTGGGCCAACTCGGGGATCTTGTGCGACTTCGTATGTGGGCGCAGCAGCAGTTTATGCTCACGGCAGTAAGCAGCCATGCGCGCGAGGTTCTGGTCCATCACATCGAGATCGACGACGACCGCGGGTGTTTCGAGTTCGGAAATGTGCATGAAGGGATTTTACGGCACGATCTCGAATGGGGCTTCCTGCTTCGACGACTTCCGCGTAACCATGTCTTTGACTTCGATCGTCGCCTGGTAACGACCCGGGGCAAGATTAGCGAGACGCAGGTATTCGGCGAACGTGAGATGGGGCACCGGTCGCTCCTGAATATCGGTCAGCACGTAATCGAAAAACTTCGTCGCCGGCTGTCCATCCTTCATCAATCGCACCGTCACGCGCACCAGGGGCTTGCCTGTTTCCGGACTGTTCGCAGCATTGTAAACAGCCAGAAACATGATCAAATTATCCCCAGGCTTAAACTGCCGCGCCGCTGAAGGACGAATCACCTGCTTGCCGTGCACGAACACATCCGGAGGATCCGCCGGGTTAGGCGGTAGTTGACTGGCCGCTTCAACGTAACGACTAAGCACCACCGGCGTCGCCGCAAACTCCGCCTCCGCTTCAGGCAACACAAACTGCTCGCGACGCGCCGCGATCTTCCCCGACTGCTTGTCTCTCACGACCAGATCGAGCGTGTACTCGCCTGACGCAAGTATTAGATCCTGTCGATAGAAGATGTTGTTGTTGACAATCTGATTGTAGTCGTCGGCGTTGAGATTGACGTCGAAGTTTCCACCCAGGCGCGAAACAACCCGTTCGGAACCCGCCTTCAACACTCCGAGCACCTCCAATTGTAACAATCGTTTATCGCCCTTGCGCTCAAACTTCACTGCCGCGGGCGGCAACTCGAGCGCGAGTGGAACTGTATATAGACCTCCGCTCGTTCTGAACGGCGCCAGCGAAACAAACAACGGCAAACCGGGACTCGACTGAGCATCGTTGAAACTTGCGAGCAGTTTTTTGTCTGCGGGGGATAACAACACGATCTCTTCCGGCGGAATCGCGTAGTAGCCGTTGCGCGACATGATCTGCACGTCCGGCCGGCGCACTTCAATCTTTACTTTGCGAAACGAGCCGTCGAAGTTTTGATTAGTGCTGCGATACGCAAGTGTGTAGCGCGCCTGTATCTCCTCGTTGATGCGTTCGAGGCCAAGGCCGATGTCGTTGTTGCCTTTGAGAAACTTGCCCCCCGTGTCGCCTGAGAGACGATAAAGAATGTCGTACTCGCGCGTCTGTCCTTCCTGTCTCGCATAGTCGAAAACAGTTTCGCCGCCGACTGCGCGAATGCGTTCCTCCTGACTCCCACCCGCGATACCGCCGAGCGGCGTCGAAGGAATGTACGAACCCGACTCGGGCATTCCGGCGCGAAGTCCGGCGGAGTCGATGATGTAGATCGCGACGTTGGCGCGGTTTGCGATATCGATCGTGCTCTGCACCTGCCAGTCGAGCACCGCCGGCGACACGAACCCCTGTGAAAACAGGACCAACGTTTTCTTGCCCGGAATCGGCCTGAGCCCTTCAGCGAGTGCCGCGATTGCAGCCAGGACGGGACGAGCTTGTTGCAGGCTAAGTGCGGTGCGAAGCTGAATGAATCGCGCCAACACCCGGCGCATGATCATTATTCTGGCCATCGCTGCGCCGCTGGCGGGACTAGTGATATCACCGGGTGTCGAAGGCGCGCCGCTCAATTCGTTGCGAAGATTAGAGATGTTCTCGCCGATATCTCGCTGTTCGAAGTTCTTGGAATCAGGAGCGGCGTCGAGACGCTCGAGCGCTGCGATCAGTTGCGCCTTGTCTTGAGTGAACGTCTGGACCAACTGCAAACTGTGCGTCACAGTCAACACAGCGACTGCGTCGGCATCAGTCATCCGTTCGCGAACGTATTTGATCGCTCCTTCACGAACTCGTTTGAGGCTCGCAACCTCAGTGGTTTGAAAGTCGAGTACCAGCGAGACGTAGTTGCGCGGTGCGGTTGCCGGCGCTGACGGTTCTACTACGCCTGCTGCAACAGTTTTGCGCGCATCAGTGTTTAAGAAGGGTGCTTCGAAGAATTCGATCTTTTGCGGTTGGCCATTTTCGGTGACAACAAAATCCTCAGCCTTCAGGTCGGGGACGTATTTGCCTTTTTTATCTTTGACGATGACGTCGATGTTGACGAGGTTCGACTTAACTATGACACGTTCATCTTCTTGCGCGTGCACGAAAAGCGGCAGCAGCAGCACAAGAAAAATAATCCGCGTAAATCTGTGTAAATCCGCGGCCAAGCTACCCTCTTCCCACACCCAACGCATCCGCGACGCGGTTGATGTAGTTGAACCACGAGGCGATGAGTGTTATTTGCAGTATCCCCTTATCATCAAAACCGGCTGCACGCAACCTTTCGTGGTCGGCAGGCGAGATGCGCGTCGCATCACGAGTGATCTGCACCACGTAATCGAGCATCACTTTTTCCTGCTCGGAGATCGGCGCCTTGCGATAGTCGTCTTCAAGCGCGGCTACCAACTCCTGGTCCAATGTCACACGACGCAGAAACTCTGCGTGAGACTCGATTCAATAATGACAACGATTGGTAACCGAAACCACCGTCGTGATCATCTCATGCTGGCGTCTCGTGAGAGGCAAGTCCGGCGACATCAACGACCCAAACGTCGCAAACGCATGATACAACGCAGGGGGGATCAAACTGTGAGACGCAACGATCCCCGCTGTCTCGCCGTCGGCAGTTGGATGAACGGGCGTTGCATATTCGATCGGATACAACGCGCGTTGCGATTCAACTGCGTTGCGCACCTCTTCACTTTCATCGACAGCAACCGTCTTAATCCACGTCATTGAGTTGTCCTTCCTTCCACCAAACGCTTGCTACGAAACAGAAACTGATAAACCGGAAATCCCAACGCTGTTACAGCCACTCCGTAAAACGCCTGTTTTGGGTTGCCACTGCCGAGCAGGAAAAGCGTGAGCGCCATCATCACGAGAAAGACGATCGGCGTCACGGGGTAGCCGGGCGTCAGAAAACGAACGCCACTCGAATCGTCACGACGAAATTTAAACAGAGCAGCAACGCTTAGCGCAACGAACAGTACGACCACGAACATGAAATACGACATGATCTCCCTGAAATTGCCGGCGATGACGAGCACTGACGCCAGCAACGCCTGCAAGGCAATGGCGCGCGCCGGAGTTTCGTAACGTTTGTGAAGCGTGGCCACGGAGGGGATGAACAGTCCGTCGCGCGCCATCGCGAAGTACACACGCGGCGCAGACATCACTACCACTGTGATACTGCCGAGCACTGAGATCATTACAATCAACGAAAAGATTAACCCGCCCGCGCGTCCGAATAAGACTTCTCCGGCCTGCGCCGCGAACGTCTCGCCCGACGTAACCTGGTCCAACGGAACGAGGTAAACAAACGCGAGGCTGGTCAGGACGTAAACGATCGTGACGATCGTCACGCCCCACGCGAGTGCGCGCGGCAGAGTGCGTCCGGGATTCTTTACTTCACCGGCAAGTTTTCCAAGGTCCCACCAGCCTGCGAATGAAAAGAACGCTCCCATCACGCCACCCGCCAGTGCGCCGATCAGCGGCGTTGAATTCGCGGGGCGCGCGACAAATGGAGTGAAGTTGGACCAGTCGCCGAGTTGAAACCCGACGCCCCACAGAAACACAAACGCCAGCAAGCCGAGTTTGAGAAACGTTATCGTTCTTACGAACCCGGCGCCGAGCTTCACGCCGCGAATGTTGATGAGGGCAACGACGATGATCGTCGCGATCGCGATCAACTTGATGCTGCCCCCGGAGAGTTTGAAAATGTAACCGGCATAAGTCGCGAGACCGACCGCGAGTAGAGCAGTCAGTCCCGGGTCCATCACCAGAAAGGCCATCCAGCCGTACATGAAAGCCACCGCTGGTCCATAAGCTTCACGCAGGTAAACGTAACCGCCGCCGGCCTCAGGATGACGGGCGGATAACTCGCCATAGCACAGCGCGCCGCAGAGCGCCATCGCGCCCATCGTCAACCATACCACCAGCAACCAAAACGGCGACGCGAGATCCTTCGCCATCCCGGCAGGCGTCAGAAAAATACCGACGGCAATCACTTCGCCCACGATCAGCGCGGCCGCCGTCCTAACCCCAATTTGTCTTCTTAACTCAACCAAATCCGTTTTTAATCCGTGTAACCCGTGGCTAAAAAGTCACCCTTGCCGCGAACTGAAACGCGCGTGGTCCACCCGAACCAAACACGCCACCCGCAGTCGTCACCGGTTGCCCAAAACTCGAAGATCTCAAAAATCCCGCACTCCCCGGATTACTGTCCCGCACCAGCACGTTGCTGAAC